>NZ_JBGMOE010000001.1:0-10335 GCF_041424195.1 Tardiphaga sp.
TCCTTGCGGCCTTCCTGCGTCGCGCCAATCAGCACGAGGAATGCATTGCTTTTCGTCCTCGAGGTGCGCTTCGAGATGGATGCCGTCCGCCCAGATCTAAACGTAGCGCTTCGCCGACAGATCGCGCCTCTACTGCGGATTCCGATTATTCCGGACGCCATCATCCCGTAGCTGCGATTGATTTCAGGGTCGTAGAACGAGGCCCTGTGGACGCTGGATTTCAAATTGTCGGGGACCACAAGGCGCGGTACCCCGCCAAAATCGAGCGAGACGCGGGCCAGGAGCCATTCCGCGAACTGATAGTCGGCATCCGGCAAGGGCGCCAGAACCGGCATCTCGACGGTCTCGAACAATTGTCGGCGGCTGACGCTGATCCGGCGCATGACGTGCGCGTTGATGCGCTCCAGCGCCGCGGCGATCGCCGGTCCGGCTCGGGGTTCCTTGAAGCCTTTGGCCATACCGTGGAGACCGAGGCTACGCAGTAGGTCGAGGGTGGGATGGGTAAGCATGCTGGATTTTCCTTTCAGTGGAAGTAACCGGGGCCGCGTAGCATTCGTCTTCATACTGGTCACCGCAGCGCTCGCCTATGGCGGCTACCGGATGCTGATGCCAGTGCAATCTTCATGCGCAGTACGAAACGTCTGTTTACGAAGGGGATAACAGTTAACACAAGCACAGCGGCGCTTTTGATTGCAGAGCTTGGGATGCCCGCTCAAGATTGCGCCGCCACTAAACTTGCCTACGGCTCCTTGTCCGAAGAAAGCACGTCCATATGCGCTTTAATCTGATTCGTTTCAGCACGAGGCGAGCTGTCACTAACGGGTCGCGATCGCATCCTCTTTGGAGCTTTTCTCGATTGCGGCCGCTGATGACAGAAAAGCGGTACGCACTATGCCTGCCAATTGTCTCGTGTTGAAAGCGACAACGATCAGAGCCAGTACGAGGTAGGTCCAGGCAAGCCAGGTGAGCGTCAAAATCGTGCGCGCCTCGTCGTTGCGGTAATAAAAGGCCAATGTCACCTGAACGAAAAACAGACCCGCTAGAGCCGCTGCCGACGAGACGCCAAGGCGCAATCTCAGAAGCAGCGCAAGACCGAAGAGCGATTGTGCGGCCGTGAGGAAGAACTCTTCGCTTTGACGGGCGTCGAGCGGTAAGGCCGACACGCCCCCGGCGCCGATGCTCATGGCAAGCGGCAGCATACCGACAAGCAGCGTCCACTGATTGATCTTGTCGCTCACCATGGCAGTCAGGGCGTTGCCGGCGCGGTTGGCCAGCACGAATAGGACGGCAATCGAAACTGCGGGCGCCTCGCTGGCCAGCGGAGCCAGCCACTGGATCAACAAGAATTCGTTGATGCCAATGGCACGCCCGGTTTCTACCATTGCCTCGGCGAATGGCTCGGCCGCGGAAAGAATGACCGCGCAGGCCGTCAGGGCGAGCGCGCCAATGGCGAGCCATTGCCTGGCAGGAGAGAGTTTGTTGAGCGCCGCCGCCGGTCCCGCTTCCTCTGCCTCGTTCGGATCGTCCGTCTTGGGAAGATTTCTGACGCGCCAGACATAGGCGGCGAAAATAGCCCCCAGCACAGCAAAATCCGTAAGCGAAATCCTTCCCTTCATTAAAATGACGAATGCGTAAAGGCTCGCCAGGAGCAGGAAACCGATTTCGACGGCGTTGGCGGGTGCCAGGCTGATCGCCCGATGACGGTCCTTCGCCCAATGAAGCAATACCATCAGCGGCCACGCCAGCCCCACGAGCAGGCGGTTCGCTCCGGTCATATTGGCGGCGGCGTAGTGGACATATTGCGATTCCGGGCCGGCGCGACCGGCCTGAAACGCATAATAAAGATCGACTGCGTATTCGGGCAGCACGGTGACGAGCGCCACAACGGCCAGGATCAATCCTTGCGAAATGTGCTGCTCGGCGGCCTCGGCCCCCCATGAAAGGAGGAAGCCCGCCGCCAGAATGGCGACACCAAAGATCGCGGCGTCCAGAATAGGACCGGGCCGCAGGCCCAACCCGCGGAACAGAACGGCAGGGATGGTCGCCAGCAGGGCCACCGCGACGAGAATGAGGAAACGTCTCACGGTCATACCCTCCAAGTGCTGGCGAACGGTCGTTAATAGAGGCAATAAGCTGCGCGTTGCAAGAAACCAATTGCGCCCGGCCGTCATAATTTATTCGTTTGCCTGTCGAATGTTTGGGACAATCGAGCGATGTTTCGAAGTTGTTCCTAATCCAAAAACCGCGAGATTGCCGATAAGGGCTGACCAAATGACAGAAACCGCTCCTTCGCGAGGCCATCATCCCCGCCATGTCGCGGATGCGGCCATGGACCGTGCCCAGCTTTTGCAGCCAGGCCTGACCTGCTGGCGGGTGGAGAACACGCATCGGCTTGCCCCGATTGTCGATGCCGCGGCCTATTTTCGGCTGGTTCGCGACGCTCTCCTGCGCGCGCGTCATTCGGTTCTGTTCATCGGCTGGGAGTTTGACACCCGCATCAAGCTCGATCCGAGCACGCCGCTGCCCGGTTTGCCGGATACGCTTGGCGCCTTCCTGTCCGCCCTCATCGATCGTCGGCCCGGTCTGCGGGTGCGGGTGCTGCAATGGAACCTTGGTCTTGTTGGAACGCTGGTGCGTGGAACCACGCCGCTCTATCTGCTGAATTGGATAAGTCGCAAGCGCTTCGATTTTCGGCTGGACAGCGCCCATCCCCCGGGGGCGGCCCATCATCAGAAGATCGTCGTGATCGATGATGCGCTGGCATTTTGCGGCGGAATCGACATGACGGACGACCGCTGGGACACGAGGGCCCACAAGGATGACGATCCCCACCGGGTGCGGCCATCCGGTCGTTCCTATGGTGCCTTTCACGATGTCACCATGGCGGTCGACGGACCGGCAGCCAAGGCGCTCGGCGACCTGGCACGCGAGCGCTGGCGGCGGGCAACCGGAGAAAAAGTCGAGCCGGCTGCATCGGCCGATCCCGATCTCTGGCCTGCCGACCTCACGCCCCTTCTGCGCGATGTCGATATTGGAATCTCCCGCACCCAGCCGCCGTATCAGGGCGAGCCCGGCATACGAGAAATCGAAAGGTTGTATCTGGCCGCGATCGCTGCCGCGCGTCGAAGCATCTATATCGAGGGACAATACTTCGCGGCGCGCTGCATCGGCGAGGCGATTGCGGACCGGCTGCGCGAGGCCGACGGGCCTGAAATCGTGGTTATCAATTCAAAGCGCGCGCGAGGCTGGGTCGAGGAAAAAGCGATGGGAGCTGCCCGCCGACGTCTGCTCGGCTACCTTCGCAGTGCCGACCATCACGGTCGTTTCCGGATTTATGCTCCCGTGACGCCCGCGGGAGCTCCGATCTACGTCCACGCAAAAGTGCTGGTGGTCGACGACCGGATTTTGCGGATCGGATCGGCGAACCTGAACAATCGCTCGATGGGCTTCGATACCGAATGCGACCTTGCAATCGATGCCCTCGGCAATGAGGCGATGGCCGAAACAATCTCGCAAGCCGTTGTCGCGTTTCGTAACGAACTTCTCGCGGAGCACCTTGGCGTCAGACCCCAAGATGTGAAGGCCGCGCTCCAGCGGGAAAAAGGTTCGGTTATCAGGTCGATCGAAGCGCTCCGATCCCGCTCAGGTCACAAGTTAGTGCCCCTCGATATTCCGGACGCGGATCCGGCACCGCTGAGCGAGGGCGAACTGCTTGATCCCGAGCAGCCAGAACCGCTCGTGGTCATGCTTGGGCATGCAATTCAGGATCGCCTTATGCGTCTCAGGCAATAGTCGGCCATCCGAGCGGAACTATTGTCCATCCTCCCCGGCGAGCTTTCGCAACTCGTTGGGATCGTCCTTGCCAAGGACGACCTTGGCTACCTGATCATAGGCGCGAGATGCCTGGACCAGTTTGCTCATCTCCTGCACCGCGTTGACGTTGGAGCTTTCCAGCACGCCGGAGGCGAGGCGAACCTGAGCGGGTGGTATTTCGGACGGCGATGATACTGATGAGAACAGGGCTCCGCCCTGTGGGATCAATTTCCGCGTGTCTGAAAATTTGACTAGCTGCAATCGCCCCCTCGGCCCTTTTTCGGTTAAAACAGTACCGTCCGGCGCGATCGAAACGGTGCCGTCTCGTGGCAGAAGCGTTAGTTCTCCCGCTGACGTCATGACAACATTGCCTGCCATCGTAACGAGGCGGCCGCGATCATCGATAGTGAGCGAACCGCTGCGGGTATACATATTGCCGTTCTGAGTGCTTACGACCAGGAAGGCTTCATCGCCCACAACGGCGACGTCCATCGGGTTGCCCGTTGCCCTCAGCGGCCCTGGCGAAAAGTCCACAAATCCGGTCGACGCCACCAGCGACCGCTTCGGCGACGCAGGAATGTCGTCTTCCTCCGCTTGAGTGAGATACTCGCTAAACCGAACACTCTGGCTTTTGAAGCCGGAGGTCGTCTGATTTGCAACATTGTTTGCGATGGTGTCGACGTGCTGCCGGAGCGATATCAATCGCGATAGACCAATAATGGTTTTGTCGCCCATGATGGCTTCTCAACTGGTCTAGGCTGGTGACTTATTCCGGCACCTTTAAGACGTGTCACATTGCACGCGACGCAAACGAAGCGGTGCCAGTGCCGGCGGTCGTCCAACTTCTTTGAAGTTTGCGAAAAACCCCTTCCGCGCAATGCGGATTAGCAACAGCCATCATCGAGCAAGATAGAGTGTTCTTCCTTAGACGATTCGCGCGATTCACATCTGCGACAAATCGCGCTAAACGTGCTTTGATGGGCGCTGCGTCTCGAATATCTGCTGCAGCTTGTTCGGATCACGACGTTGCTAACCATGATCTCGTTTCCAGCACGGGATCCATGGCTGCCCGCGTCTTTGCAATTTGCATCGCGTAGGGCTAAAAAAAGCCCGCATTGCTGCGGGCTCAGACCGCTGACAAACCCCGTCGATTTTCGGCGGGGTTTGTGTTTTGAGGACAGGTATTGGGAAGGCGTTGTGGCTGTTCAGGCGAGACCGGGCCTGGGAGCCAGCGCGAGCGCGATTTTCTTGATGTTCTGGGCGGCGGCGGCGAGCAGGCACTGGCAGGCGACGGCGATCAGGCCTCGGAACCGCGCGTAGCGGTGGCCATGAAGCTGCTTGGCGTCGGCGAAGGAGCGCTCCACGGTTTCCTTGCGGCGCTTGTAGATGCGCTTGCCCCACGGGGTGAGCCGATGAGCATCGCTGCGTTCGCGCGCGTCCGCCCAGACATGACGAGTGATCAGGCGGGTGGCGTTGCGGCTGGAAGTACATGAGGCCAGCAGCGGACAGGTTCTGCAGATCGCCGGATCGCTCTTGTAATGCCGGTAGCGCGTAGGCCAGCAGTTGACCTTGCGGGCAGCGGTAGCCATCCACGTCCTGCTGGTAGGTGAACACCTTGCTCGCCATCATGCCGGGCCGCGGCGGGGCTGGCCGGCGATAGCCGGTCACCCCAAAGATGCTCCGTTGCTCCCTTGTGCGATGCCCGAGGTGGCATAGCCCGCATCCAGCCCCACGGCCCCGACCTCAAATCCGAAGCGATGCCGCTGGCGATCGAGCCGGCCGAGATAGACGATCGAGTCATGCACATTGGCCGGCGTCGCATAGGTATCGGTGATGAGGTCGAGCCGGCCGTCCACGGTGCGGTGATCGAGATAAAAGAAGCCCTTCGGCTTGCCGTCCCGCACCATGTAGCCGCTCTCGGGATCAGTGCGGGAGATCTTGGTCTCCTTCTCGGCCGGTTGGCGGTCCTTCTGTGGCAATGGCTTCTTGTCGTGCCCGGCACGGTCTTGCTCGATGGCGGTATCGAGCGCCTCCCAATAATCCGCGCGCGAATTGGCAATGACGGCCGTGTCGTAGCGGTTCTTGTTGGCATTCGCCTTCAGATGCGTCGAGTCGCCGTGCCATCGACCAGCCCCTTGCCGATCGCCTGCTGCACGATCGCATCGAAGATGTCCTGTGCAACGCTCGTGTCATGATAGCGCCGCCGCCGATTCTGGCTCAGTGTCGAGACGTCAAACACCGGATCGGTCAGCTTCAGTCCCAAACCAGCGGTAAGCGACGTTGACCTCGATCTCGCGCACCAGCTGCCGTTCCGAGCGCACTCCGAACAAGTAGCCAATGAACAGCGCCTTGAACATCACCGTCGGATCGAGCGGCGGGCACCCATTGTCCGGGCAATAAAGCCCGGCAACCCGATCATGGATAAAGGAAAAATCGATCACCGCGTCGATCTTGCGAAGCAGATGATCCTTCGGAACCAGACCATCAAGACTCACCATCTCGATCGCGGTCTGCTCAGGCAAGGGTTTGCGAAGCATCCCCCAATGAATCAAAAGGTTCCCGCCAAAGGCGAGGACTTTGTCAGCGGTCTGAGCCCGCATTGCTGCGGGCTTTTTGCTCTTATCGACGTTCGTGGCTGTTGACGCCAACCCGATGCTCACTCCCGGGACTTAAACACCGATCCCAGGCTGTCCGTGTTGTGGAGGACGTTCCTCGTAGTACTCGCGCCGTGGCTCATGGGGACGGTCCTGATTACGACAGGTTGATCATGATGCTCTTCGCGACAATTGCCGGGTTGGTCGCAAAGCATCCGGACGCGCAGTGGACCATTATCCACCTGCGAAATGCCTTTAGTAAGTGGCCCTGCTTCGGCCCCGCTCGCGAACAGTCCGACCCCAAACAAAAGCGAAAACGTAAGTTTGTTCATATTCATTCCTTTTTATGATTGATCGCTGCTTCTTGATGCCGCTAACTTGCCCGTAAGATCTCAGTGATGGCCACCGCCATGACCGCCGAACCCGCCCCCGAATCCGCCGTGATGACCGCCGAAGCCGCCGTGATGACCGCCGAAGCCGAAGCTTATACCCGGGCCTCCGTAACCGTAGCCATACCCGCTGCCGTAACCATAATAAGGGTCTGCATAGTAAGGCGCGTAGTAGACCCGTCGAGGGGCGTAGTAGCCGTAGCTCCGGTACACGCGGCGCTGCGGATAACCATAGTGGCGGTAGCGGCGATGCGCACTGAAGTCGGTTGCTTGGCTCGTACCGCTGATTGTGGTTGTCGTCTTCAGCGAGTTGTCGGCATTTGCTGCAGGACCACCGAGAAGCGCGGCCGCACCGACGGCAGTTGCGATGGCTAATTTTCTCATTTTCCTACTCCAAAGGTGAAACTGTGGAAGAATAATCGATCAGCGGGGGCTTCGTTCCGGACCGCCAAGCCTTTATTTTGCGTAAGTAGTTGAATATTCATTCATAATTAGGAGCGGTTCGAGCCAGCACGTCGTCTGCTGTTCTTGACCGTCCTATTCGTGAGAGTGCAACTGTTTGGTCGGGTTAATGCGGCCCGCACGCCTCCACCACGAGGCGCTGGATTGCCTTTGGCGTTTCACCGCTCGATAAGCCATACTTTGCAACGCATCCTCACCAAAAGAGTCCTGGGGCACTTCAGGGGAGATCGCGTGCCGGCCTGTCGAAGGTGACCACTCGATAGAGGTAGAGGGCCAAGACCAAGACGAGAACACCGTTCCCAACCGGCTCGATCCAGCGCCCGACCGCCCCGTAGCTTTCGCCCAACTGGTAGCCCGCAGCAGCCAAAAGTCCGGTCCAGAAAAACGTTCCTACGGCAGAGGTGGCGAGGAACGGCAGGAGCGGCATGCCGGCGACCCCGGCCGGGACGGAGATCAGGGTGCGAATGCCTGGCACCAAGCGCCCGAGCAGGACGGCGGCGTGGCCGCGCTGCGCAAACCAGGCGCTCGCCCGATCGATGTCGGCAGGGCTCAAGGTGAGCCATTGCCCGTGTCGGGCGGCGAAGCGCTTCAGACGGTCACGGCCAAGCCATCGGCCTATGGCATACCAAAAGGACGTGCCGGCGAGTGAGCCGAATGTGCCAGCGAGCAGCACGCCCCAGAACGTGAGTTGCCCGCGCGACGCTATATAGCCGGCGAGCGGCATGATCACCTCTGAAGGAATCGGCGGGAATACGTTTTCGACCAGCATCAGGAGGAATACGCCAGCGTAGCTTCCACGCTCAGCGGCTTGCGTGATCCATTCGAACATTTTGACCTCCTGTGCGTTTACGGCATCATCGCCGATGCGCCCGCGTTGCCTGGAAACGCGCGTGGCGCACTTGCGTTCAGTAGGGTGCGGGGTCAAAGCCCAGCCATCGGGGAACAGGAAGGCACCACAGCCCGGCACGTCGCCTCCGCCGGGTTGAGCGGCGTTCCGCTTCTGCGACCTGGCCTGGCCTCCTGGCGGATAGAGCGCGCCAATCGTTGACGGAGCCAAAAACTTCAGGCTGGTCCGGGATGCTCTTTGCGCGCCCGCTATTCGGAGCTGTTCATCGGCTGAGAGTTTGACACCCGCATCAAGCTCGATCCCGACGTGCCGCTGCCAGGCCTGCCGGACGAGCTAGGACCGTTTCTGTCCGCCCTCGTCGAGTGGCGGCCGAGTGCGGGTGCTCCCATGGAACTTCGGCCTTTCGGAACATTGCTCCGTCATCAAGATCTGTCATCGCGAGATAAGAACATCGTATTTAAAAATTAGCACGTCACTTCCGTGGGTTAGCGGTCATAGTGGCGCGAGTTGCGCACACTCGATAGCGCATTCTTCATAATTTCGCGCGTTGTGTCTTCCGCGCTACAGCAAGTTTGGAGCAGGGTGGTAGCTTCGGGGCACAAAGATGAAACCTGAGAGATCCAAATGAAAAAGTTCCTACTCGCTACTGTTGCCTTTGCCGCCCTAGCAGGCACAGCGTCGGCAGCTGACATGGCGGCCCGTCCCTACACCAAGGCCCCGATAATGGCCTCACCGATTTACAACTGGACTGGCTTTTACATCGGCGGTCACGTCGGCGGCGCATTCGGTGGCAACAACAACATTCTGGCTCCCGGCTTCACCGGCACCAACAGCAACGACGGTGTGTTCATGGGAGGCGTGCAGGTTGGTTACGACCACCAGTTCTCACCAAACTGGGTGCTAGGTCTTGAGGCCAACTACAGCTTCCTCGACACCAACAACAACCCCTTCGTCAACCGCGGACTCGGTTCGGTCACCGGCCGCCTTGGCTACACCTGGGGCCCGGCGATGGTCTACGTCAAGGGCGGCTATGCCTGGGCTGACTCTCGCCTTACTAGCGGTTTCGGTGGCGGCACCTTTTCAAACGCCGGCGGCGGTCGCGACGGCTACACCGTCGGCGGCGGTCTCGAATACCTATTCACCCAGAACTGGTCGGGCAAAATCGAATACCAATACTACGACTTCGGTACCCGAAACGCTCTCTTCACCAGCGGTGCCGGCGTTGTTACCGCCGTTGGGTTTCGCAACGACGAGCACACGATCAAGGCCGGCCTGAACTACCGGTTCAACTGGGGTAACGCGGCGGCTTCTCACTACTGACGGTCATCAAGATGCACATTCAGGGTCAGCCGGACGGCTGACCCTTTTTTGTAAGCCGGGATAACTCGGACCTCTCCGCGAGGAGAGCTATCGCCAAATTTTGGTGACGGCCTGACCGGTTAGGCGGCGGCGGTTGCGGGCTGACGACGGTCGGTTTGGCTTGGCGATGACCTCGTTCCCGTCAGCGGATGTCACACCGAGAACGAGTTTTGGCAACTGGTTACGACCGTCGAGACGACGCCAGCTTTTCTGTGCGCCGTCGATCAATTTGAAGACCATCGCAAGCGCGGTCCTGTTGGATAGGCAGCCCTTCGATCGGATCGTGCGGTGGCGCACGGTGGCGAAGGTGCTTTCAATGGGATTGGTCGTCCGCAAGTGCTTCCAGTGCTCGGCTGGGAATTCGTAGAATGCCAGCAGCGTGTCTCGATCCTTAGCGAGACAGTCGGCCGCCTTCTCGTATTTCAGCGCGTAGCTGTCGATGAAGGCGTCGAAGCCAGCTCGGGGGCAACCTTGGTTTCGGCCATCCAGATCTCCTGCAACGCGCGTTTGGCTTTCGGCTGCTGGCTCTTCGGCAGCTTGGCGAGCACGTTCGCGGTCTTGTGCACCCAGCAGCGCTGCTCGCGCGTTTTCGGCCAGACCTCGCCGGCCGCCTTCCAGAACCCGAGTGCGCCATCAGCGAGTGACGAGCCGCGGCGGCACGTCGAGCCCGCGCCGCTTCAGATCGAGCAACAGACCGCGCCAGTCGTGCGCGCTCTCGCGGGCGCCATCGGTGAGCCAACCAGTTCCTTGCGGCCTTCCTGCGTCGCGCCAATCAGCACGAGGAATGCATTGCTTTTCGTCCTCGAGGTGCGCTTCGAGATGGATGCCGTCCGCCCAGATCTAAACGTAGCGCTTCGCCGACAGATCGCGC
>NZ_JBGMOE010000002.1:0-23325 GCF_041424195.1 Tardiphaga sp.
CGCGGCCCGATGATGATCGAGCCGGGCTGGAAGGTCTACAAGGGCATGATCATCGGCGAGCACACCCGCGAGAACGATCTCGAACTCAACGTTCTCAAGGGTAAGCAGCTCTCCAACATCCGCACCACGTCGAAGGATGAAGCCGTTCGTCTCACGCCGCCGATCCGCATGACCCTCGAAAAGGCGCTGGCCTATATCGAGAGCGATGAGCTGGTCGAAATCACCCCCAAGTCGATCCGCCTGCGCAAGAAGCATCTCGATGCCAACGACCGCAAGCGCGCCGAAAAGACCAAGGAAGTGATCGCGTAAGCGAGAGCCTTCTTTGACTGGTTACGAAATGCCCGGCGAAAGCCGGGCATTTTTTTGTATGGTGCGATGCCTTCACTCCGCCCCTCATGGTGAGGAGGCGCGTAGCGCCGTCTCGAACCATGAGTTGGTGTCGCGCCGACGCTTGTGGCCATCCTTCGAGACGCCGCTGCGCGGCTCCTCAGGATGAGGGCGGCGTCAATTTGCCGGCGCTCCCACCTGCTTCATAGGATCCGCCTTCGCAAACGCCTCCATCGCCTCGCAGGTGGCGACGATGCGATTGATGGTCGGAATGCCTGCAATTTCGATCTTCAACACCTTCATGGTCGCGGTGACGCTGAGCAGGCAGATGTCGGCGATCGTCACCTGGTCGCCGTGACAGAAGCGGCCGGTTGCGGGCTCGGTGGCCAGGCGTTCTTCCACGGCGGCGAGGCCTGTCGTGAACCAGTGCACCAGCCAGGCGCGGATTGCGGCATCGTCGAAGCCGGCGGTGATGGCGAGATATTTGCGCACCCGCGGCGTAACGAGCGGATGGGTGTCGGCGGCCAGCATCGCGGCGATCGAGCGCACCCGGGCGCGGCCGTGCGGATCGCTTGGCAGCAGCGGCGGGGTCGGGTGGATCTCGTCGAGGAATTCCAGGATGGCCAGCGACTGCGTGAGCGGCAGGTGGCCGGGCTCGATCAGGGCCGGGATCGCGCCGAGCGGATTGATCTTGAGGAACGCGTCGCCGCGCTGTTCGCCCTTGTCGAGGTCGATCACGCGCTCATGCGCTTCCAAACCCTTCAAGTTGAGCGCCACGCGCACCCGGTAGGTCGCGGATGTCCGCCAGAAGCCGTAGAGCTCGAAATCGTGCGGGGCTGTCATGCATCTTCTCCGAGGGCAGCGGTGGCTTGAATAATTCAAGCAAGCCTTTATCCCGGTGTCACGACAATCCGGTGTGACATGACGTGATGAGCACGAATCTCCCCTCCGAAGTTGACGTCGCCATCATCGGTGCCGGTGCCGCCGGCCTCGGTGCGGCACGTGCGCTGGAAGGTTCCGGGCTCTCGGTGATCGTGCTGGAAGCGCGCGACCGGATCGGCGGCCGTGGCCATACCATCATGGCGGCGCCCGGTATTCCCTTCGATCTCGGCTGCGAATGGCTGCACTCGGCCGACAGGAACGATTTCGTCGGCATCGCGAAGGACCTTGGCTTTGCCGTCGACAAGTCGCGCCCGCCGTGGCGTGATCAGGCCTATGACGTCGCCTTCTCAAAGACGAAGCGCGATGAGTTCTTCGCCGCGATAGACGCCTTTTATGAGCGAGCCGAAGAAGCCGCGGAAAACGAGATCGATGCGCCCGCCGCGACATGCCTCGAGCCGGGCAATCCGTGGAATCCGATGATCGACGCGGTCTCCACCTATATCAACGGTTTCGAGCTCAAGGATGTGTCGCTGCACGACATGGACGCCTATGAGGACACCGAGGTCAACTGGCGCCTGCCCGATGGCTATGGTGCGCTGATCGCGGCCTATGGCGCGCCGTGTCCGGTGGCGCTGAATACCGAAGTGACGCTGATCGATCACTCAGGTGCGCGCATCCGCATCGAGACCTCACGTGGCACGCTGAGTGCGGCGAAAGTGATCGTCTGCGTACCGACCAATCTCATCGCCAACGCGCATATCCGCTTCGCGCCGCCATTGCCCGGCAAGGTCGATGCTGCCGCCGGCCTGCCGCTCGGCGCCGACAACAAGGTGATGCTGGCGCTTGCCGATGCGGAGAAGTGGCCGTCCGATATCGGCTTGCGCGGCGCCGCCCTGCGCACCGGCGTCGGCAGCTTTCATCTGCGCCCGTCCGGCCGTCCCTGCATCGCCGGTTTCTTCGGCGGCAGTTTCGCGCGCGAGCTCGAAGACGCCGGCGACGGGGCGCTCGCTGCGCAAAGCATCGACGAGATCGTGGCGCTGCTCGGCTCGGACATCCGCAGCAAGCTCACGCCCCTCGCGGAATCCCGCTGGGGCCACGACCGCTTTGCACAGGGGGCCTATTCTGCGGCGAAGCCCGGTCATGCCGAAGCCCGCGCCGTGCTCGCCGCGCCGGTGAATGGCAAACTGTTCTTCGCCGGCGAAGCGACATCGCCGAACTTCTTCTCGACGGCGCACGGCGCGCGGGAGAGCGGGGAGAGGGCGGCGAGGGAAGTCATAGCTGCGAGTAAGCGCGCGAAATCCTAGCGGAGTGCGTTACTCCATCACCCGTGCCCGCATCCCCGCATCCGGCACGATACACGCCTCCGTCTTTCCAAAAATGCGATAGCGATTCGTCGCAATCAGATTGTAGACGGGATTGCGCAGTGCCTTCGGCACGGCGAACAGCACGCGTACCCATTGCCAGCCGGGTAGATTCGACAATACGGTCAATGCAGCGTCGGATTGCAAGTAAGCCACGCCGCCATGGATCACCGCATTGGTGTCGGGATCGGCGGGATCGATGCCGAAATGGCGAGCGAGGCGGCTGCCATAGTCGGACTGGATCGGGGTGAAGCGAAAGCGGCAATCGGTGTCGCGTTTGGCGACGAACTGGATCCAGCGCGAGCAGAAGATACAGACGCCGTCATAGAGAATGACGTCGTCATCGGGCCAGGGTGCTGCCAGTGGCGTGGTCATGATCTCACCTGTTGTCGAGCATCGCCAATGCCACCAGCATCAGAATGATCGCCGGGCCGGTCTTGACCAGGGCGCCGAGTGGTTCGATCCAGAGATCGGGTGTCAGCAATGCCGCGCCGAACATATAGCCGAGCGATGCGAGAATACCCCAGATCAATCCGGCCGCACTCGTTCGGCGGAACGCGATCAGGACACCGGTGGCCATGTCCATCAGGCTAGTGCCCACGGTGATCGGTCCAACTAATGCAGGCGGAAAGTGATGGGCGGAGAGGATGCCGGCCGCTGCGTCGTAGGAAACGAACAGTGCGATCAAGCCGGAGACAATCCAGAACAGTACGAGGCTGACAAAGATCATCGGCTTGAGCAGGAACAGCCGGGCGAACCATTTGTCCTGGATCGTCGCGGAGCGTCGATTGACCATCTGCGCCAATGTCTGCGGCGCGATGCCAGTTGCGGCGATCCATGGCACGGGATCGCCAGTGACGCCGCGGCGTAGTTCGGCGATCGCCGTGCTGCGCACTGGCGGCGTCCAGCGGAGCAGCGCGACGGCATCGCCGAGCTTCGCGGCGAGATCGAGCAGGAAACCTGGCAATCTGATACGCATGCCGCGGTGGGTGCCGAAGAATATGCGATAGTGATCGACGACCATGCCGAGAGTTACGGGTTCCGACTGCATCAGGTCCCAGACATGATGCGTGTCGTTACCGTGCTCGCACAGCCACGCAATTGTTGATGCGACGTCATCCACCGCCACGGGCTGAAACTGTCGGCAGGCCAGATCGGAAGGGAGATCAGCAAAGGGTGTCGCCGCGAGTGCACGAACAAGCGCGCTGCCGCCATAGGCAGCCGGCGCGATCACAAAGCCCGGTCGCAGGATCGTGCTGCCGAGGCCCGCGTCCGCGATCAGCCGCTCGGCGTCGCGCTTGGTCTTGCTGAAGGCCGTGTCGTCGCTGCCGGCTGCGCCCGGGATCGAGATATGGACGAGCTGAACCGGCTGCGTCGTGGCCTTGATGGCCGCCAGCAGTTTTGCAGTGAAGTCGCGATGCACCGCAGTCGTATCCGTGCCCGCGCCATCCTGAAGAACGCCGAGACAATTGACGACCATCTCGCTCTTGCGCTCGACCATCAGGCGCGTCAGATCGTCCGCCGTTGTGGCCATGATCGGCATTTCGAGATCATCTGCGCTAGTCTTTTGCGATGCGGCGTAGTGCCGTGCGACGGTCGTCACGGTGAAACCGCGCAGCCGCAAATCCTCTGCGACATAGCGCCCGATCAGGCCGGATCCGCCGAGCACGAGAATTTTCTGGTAGCGCGGCGACATGATTTGTCCTTCAAAAAGAGGGCCTGGCGATCATCAACCAGAGAATAGCGACCACCGCACCGAAGCCCGGAAAGCCAAACCAGAACCAGCGACGGAAGAGCACATGGTAGCGCGGCGGCAACTGTGCCTTGTCGGCCACAGCCTGACGTGCGAGATTGCGCATCTCGATCTGCATGAACACCACGGGCAGCCAGAAGAGGCCGGCAACGGCATAGAGAATCAGCGAGACAACGATCCATGGCTCGTTGGTAGCCGTCGACGACATCTGCATCAGGAAGCCGCCGGTGAAGGGTTGCAGGATCACAGCGCTCGTGGTGAATAATAGATCCGCGATGACCACGATGCTCGCAGTGGCGGCAATGAAGGCAGCGTCGCCGGAGCGATGCGCCATCAGCATGAAGAACGCGATTCCCGTCCCGGTGCCGAGGATGACGATGGCGCCGAGGATGTGCAGGAATTTAAAGATGAAATAGATAGTCATTGCGGACTCGCGAACCGGCCTGTCGTCAAATGCGCCAGGAGACAAACCGGTATTGTGATCTTCCTAGTACATGCTTAGGGATAAGAAGTGTAGCTGCTGCGAAGCAATATTCATCGAAACGAGTGAGTGCGTCAGTTGGCCCAAGTCGCATCGGGCCGTCGTTCCGGCGCGCTCATTTTTTTCTTCGTCGGCGTGGCTGCGATCGTCTTCAACGCCTTGTCGACCGCGGCGCCATAGATGTCGTCACCGCCGTCGCTCTCCGCAAGCCAGTGCCCTTCGCTCCGGAAGTCCGGCAGTTCGCGGATATCGACCTTGGCACCGCCCTTGCGAAATGCATCGGCAAGCCGGCGCGAGAAGGCTGGCGAAAAATAGCTGTCATTGCGCGCGGCGAGCCAGATCACGGGCACGTGCGCCGTCTGTCCGAAGATTGCCGCTGCGGCGATCAGGCGCTGCGGCGCGCAGACGTCATTCGGCCTGTCATTGGCATGGCCGCCGCGTCCGGGCGCGAAGACGACGATCGCCGTTACGCCCGGCGGACTGGCGCCGGCCAGGGCCAGTGCGCCCCAGCCGCCCGCGGAATGGCCGACGACGATCGTGCCGTTACTGCGAATGAAGGGTTGCTTGCGGATCTCGGCCATCGCTGCCGCGATGCTGTCAGCCGTGGCGCGGCCGGCACCGAGATAGTCGGCATCATCGCAGCCCCCCTGGTCTTCCAGATAGCGGCCGTCGGTGACGCCATGACCGGGGCGCTCAGGGACCAGCACGGCGTAGCCGCGGCTGACGAACCAGGAGGCGAGTGCGCGATATTCCGGTTGCGGCATCTGCGCGCGGCGCAGCGCGTTCTGCGTGGAGGCATGCGCGATAACAGCGAGCGGAAACGGACCGTCGCCCGGCGGGCGAAACAGTACGGCATGGGACCTGGTGCCAGGATCGGGCGACGGCACCGTCCAGAGCTGCCGGCGATGCGGCGCTTCTTCAGGACCTCGCGCGCCATATGTCTGCGCTGCAGCCGTGCAGGCGCTGCCGATCAGTGCAGCCAGTAGGCACAGCGCGTGGAGGTGTTTCATAAGCGCTCGGTGGCTTTCGTCGGGCCGTAACGGCTGCGGCATTCTACACGCCACGAATCAGATGGCTGCAGTTCCGTACATCAGAGCGCGTGTGCAGTTGCGGCATGAACAGGGGCAGCAAGTGCCAGCAGTGGAAAACGCGGCGCCTGGCGCGCAGAAGATGCAGTCCTGTCCTTTTTCGATACAATTCTTTTGCCAACTGATGCTGAAAATCCACACGTTAACCGATAATTAACGATGGACCTTGAAGAGCGCCCGCCGACTTGCTTTGATCCCCTCATGAGCACAACCCTGATCGAGGTTCGGCCGGCCAAAGCTGCAGATGCGGCCGCGGTGGCGTCCACCCATGACGAAGCCTGGCGCGCGGCCTATCAGGGCCTCATCCCGGGCCCCGAACTGGAAAAGCTGATCAATCGCCGCGGTCCCGGCTGGTGGGAGTCGGCGATCCGCAAGGGCAGCCGCGTCAGCGTATTGTGCTTCGGCGACAAGGTTGCCGGCTATGCCAATTACGGTCGCAACCGCGCCCGCAGCCTGCAGTTCGAGGGCGAGATCTACGAACTTTACCTGCGTCCGGAATTCCAGGGCCTCGGCTTTGGCCGCCGTCTGTTCGCCTCCGCCAAGCGCGACCTCGTGCAGAGCGGGCTGAAGAGCATGGTGATCTGGGCGCTGTCCGACAACGAGGGCGCGACGGAGTTCTACCGTGCTCTGGGCGGCCGTATGGTCGCCCGCTCCTCGGAGCGTTTCGGCGCAAAGTCGCTCGATAAAGTGGCATTCGCCTGGACGAATTAAGCCGTTAAGCCGGTTCATGATTTTCTGGTCCCGCAGGCGTTGAATCCGGGCTCCCGCTCGGCTACGCCTGTCGCAACCTGTCCTATGAAATCTGGAGTGTTCGATGCGTCTTGACGCAATCCCGCTCGGCGCCAAGGCGCCGCATGAAGTAAACGTCGTCATCGAGGTCCAGGTGGGCGGCGAGCCCATCAAATACGAGATGGACAAGGAATCCGGCGCGCTGTTCGTCGATCGCTTCCTCTACACGCCGATGCGCTATCCCGGGAACTACGGCTTCATCCCGCACACGCTGTCCGGCGACGGCGATCCCTGCGATGTGCTGATCGCCAATACCCGCGCCATCGTGCCGGGCGCTGTGATGAGCGTGCGCCCGGTCGGCGTGCTGCTGATGGAAGACGAAGGCGGTCTCGACGAGAAGATCATCGCTGTTCCCACCTCGAAGCTCACCCAGCGCTACGACAAGGTGAAGAACTACAGCGATCTGCCGGAGATCACGCTGCAGCAGATCCAGCACTTCTTCGAGCACTACAAGGATCTCGAGCCCGGCAAGTGGGTCAAGGTGGTGCGCTGGGGCGATGCCGCCGATGCTGAGCGCCTGATCATGGAAGGCGTCGAGCGCGCCAAATCGGCAAAAGAAGCGGCCGCCAAGACCAAGTAACAGAAATTGGCGTAGCAGGAGGGGACTTCCGATGCGCCGATGGATCAGACTATTCCGAACGGCCGCGCTGATTGTCATCGCGGCCGTTTTGCTGCTCGCGGGCATCGTGCTCGTCAACACCTTCAGCCACGGGTCGCGGCAGCTCCAGGTGAATGCGGTACCGAAAGCGGCCGTTGACGAACAGGCGGTGGCCGAGCGACTTGCGGAAGCGATCCGCTTCCCGACCATCTCCAATTTTCTCAATCCCGATCAGGCGGCCGAGCCGCTGCGTGCGATGCAGGCGCATCTGGTGGCGAGCTTTCCGGCCTTCCACGCCGCGGCAAAGCGCGAGCTCGTCGGCAACTACAGCCTTCTCTACACGTGGGAAGGCAGCGATCCCGCTTTGAAGCCGATCGCGCTGCTGGCGCATCAGGATGTCGTGCCCGTCGCGCCGGGCACCGAGAAGGACTGGCAGCAGCCGCCATTCAAGGGCGTCGTCGCCGAGGGCTTTATCTGGGGCCGCGGTTCATGGGACGACAAGGGCAATCTCTATTCGGTCCTCGAAGCCGCCGAAGCCATGGCAAAGACCGGCTTCACGCCGAAGCGCACCATCTATTTCGCCTTCGGTCACGACGAGGAAGTCTCCGGCACGCGCGGTGCAAGAGCGATCGCGGCGTTGCTGAAATCGCGCGGCGTCAAGCTCGACTTCGTGCTCGATGAAGGCCTGCTGATTACCGAGGGCATCCTCAAGGGGCTGGACAGGCCGATGGCGCTGATCGGCGTCGCCGAGAAAGGCTATGCGACGCTGGTGTTGACCGCGCATGGCACGCCCGGTCACTCGTCGATGCCGCCGCGCGAGACGGCGATCGGCATGATGAGCGCGGCGCTGACGCAACTCGAGAACAAGCGCCTGCCGATGCAGATCCGTGGCACCGTCGGCGAGATGTTCGACACCATCGCGCCGGAAATGAGTGGCTTCAACCGCGTAGTGCTGTCCAATCTCTGGCTGTTCAAGCCACTGTTGCTGCGCGAATTCGAGAAGAGCGGTCCAACCGAGGCAACGGTGCGCACGACCACGGCGCTGACGATCTTCAAGGCCGGCGAGCAGGACAATGTGCTGCCGGGCAATGCCGAGGCCACGGTGAATTTCCGGCTGTTGCCCGGCGATACCCAGGCCAGCGTCACCGAACATGTGCGCAGTGCCGTCAGCAATGACAGGATTTCGATTGCGCCATTTCCCGGCAATACCGATCCGCCCCCGGTGACCGGCACGGCGGGTCCGTCCTATCGCGCGCTCAACCAGACCATCCGCGAGATCTTCCCGGATGCGCTGGTGGCGCCGGGCCTGATGGTGGCGGCGACGGACTCCCGGCATTACACGGATGTGGCCGACAACATCTTCCGCTT
This sequence comes from Tardiphaga sp., assembly GCF_041424195.1. Taxonomy (NCBI): domain Bacteria; kingdom Pseudomonadati; phylum Pseudomonadota; class Alphaproteobacteria; order Hyphomicrobiales; family Nitrobacteraceae; genus Tardiphaga; species Tardiphaga sp. The sequence goes on from NZ_JBGMOE010000002.1 coordinate 8,648, forward strand.
CTCGCCGGTGCGGGCGACGTCGGAAGACCTCAAGCGCTTTCACGGCACCAATGAGCGACTGAGCGTGACGAACTACGCCGACATGATCCGGTTCTATCGACGGCTGATCGAGAACACGGCGAATTAAACCGCCGGCGCGGCCAGCTTGTGGATCGCACAGGCCGCGCGCAGCGTGTTCACCAGCAGGCAGGCGACGGTCATCTGACCCACGCCGCCAGGCACCGGGGTGATCGCGCCGGCGGTCTTCAACGCTTCCTGATAGGCGACGTCGCCGACGAGGCGCGTCTTGCCCTCTGCGCCGGGCAGGCGATTGATGCCGACATCGATCACGGTGGCGCCGGGCTTGATCCAGTCGCCGCGGACCATTTCAGGCCGGCCCACGGCGGCATAGACCAGATCCGCCTGCGCGCAGAGTTTGGCGAGATCGCGTGACTTCGAATGGGCGATGGTCACGGTGGCGTTTTCATTGAGCAGCAATTGCACCAGCGGCCGGCCGACCAGATTGGAGCGGCCGATCACGATGGCATTCATGCCTTCCAGTGACGTGTGCACGCTCTTGGTCAGGATGATGCAGCCGAGTGGCGTGCAGGGCGACAGTGCGGGCATGCCGCTGGCGAGACGGCCGGCATTGGTCGGGTGCAGGCCATCGACATCCTTGGCGGGATCGATGGCGTTGACGACGGCGTCGGTATCGAGGCCCTTTGGCAGCGGCAGTTGCACGAGGATGCCGTGCACGGCGGGATCGGCGTTCAGCTTCTGCACCAGCGCGATCAGATCGGCCTGCGCGACGTCAGCCGGAAGCTTGTGCTCGAAGGAGGCCATGCCGGCTTCCTGGGTCTGCTTGTGCTTGCTGCGCACATAGACCTCGCTGGCGGGATCGCTGCCGACCAGCACCACGGCGAGGCCCGGTGTCACGCCATGTTCGCTCTTGACGCGCGCAACTTCGGCGGCGACGCGGCCGCGCAATTCGGCGGCGATGATCTTTCCATCGATGATGCTGGCGGTCATGTGTCGGTCCTGTCGTCAGTGTCGTTGGGCGTTGCTGCAGTGATACTGCGCAGCATCGCGCCCAGTTTCGTCGGGTCGCCGTCGACCGCGATCTGTTTCACGCGCGATGTGGTGCCGGACAGCACGCGCACATCGCGTTTCGGTACGCCGAGCCGCTTGGCGAGCAGCTCGGTCACGGCACGGTTGGCTTCGCCGCCCTCGGCGATGGCGCGCACCCGCACCTTCACCACCGAGCGGCCATTGGCCATGGTCTCGATCCCGTCGATGTCATCGCGGCCGCCGCGCGGCGTCACGCGAACGGCGATGCTGACACCGTCAGTCCCGTAGCGCCAGGGATCCGCCACGAATCCGGCGGCCGATCAGAAGACGCTGGGATAGATGTAATAGGTGATCACACGCTGCAGGAACATGATGATCAGGATCAGGATGATTGGCGAGATATCGAGACCGCCGAGGCTCGGCAGCATCTTGCGGATCGGCGCCAGCACCGGCTCGGTGATCCGGAACAGGAATTCGGCGATCGCGGAGACAAACTGGTTGCGGGTGTTGACGACGTTGAAGGCGATCAGCCAGGACAGGATCGCCGAGGCGATCAGCAGCCAGACATAGAGATCGAGAACGATCAGCACGATATCGAGAACGGCGCGCATGGCGGGGATGGCTCGCGGGTTAGGTCGCGGATTCGACTGTCAGCTAAATATCGGTTCAGCCCCCCTCTAACAAGGGAAGTTCCGGGCGAAAAGTGCCGCAAAACCGCGCTTTTGCGACGTTCTTGACTTGCCGTTAACAGGGATTGTAAATGGCGCCGATTGCTGATCGGCCGCCCGCGGCCGGTACGTATCGGGGCCATAGCTCAGCTGGGAGAGCGCGTCGTTCGCAATGACGAGGTCGGCGGTTCGATCCCGCCTGGCTCCACCATCCTTCGCTTGCTTCGCAAGCTCCGGCTCGGCAAGCCACCCTCCCGACCATAGAAAGCGAAGCAAACGAAGGATGTCCCGCCGAAGCCCACAGGGCGTAGGCGGACCGGCTTCACACCCGGCGCAGCTGCAACCTTGCCACGGCACCGGCGATGAAGCCGCGCGGGAAGAACCGCAGCAGCAGCGGGACGATCTTGATGCCGAGGCCGGGAAAAACCGTGCGCTTGTTGGCCATCAGGCCCTGATAGCCCAGCAGGGCGACATCGGCGGCCGAGACATTGAGGATGGCGGAGTCGAGACCCGGGGTGAATCCGGCGCGGGCCTGGAATTCCGAGGGCACAGGCCCGGGGCACAATGCGGTGACGCGCACGCCCTTTGAACCGAGTTCCTGACGCAGCGCTTCGGTAAAGGACAGCACATAGGCCTTGCTGGCGTAGTACACGGCCATTCCGGGGCCCGGCAGAAAACCCGCGATCGAGCTGAGGTTGAGAATGCCGCCCTTGTTGCGGATGAGGCTGTCGGAAAAGCGCAGCGACAGATCCGTCAATGCGCGAACATTGACCTCGACGATGCCGAGTTGCCTGTCGCGGTCCATCTCGATGGCGCGGCCGAACATGCCGAAGCCGGCATTGTTGACCACATACTCAACTTCGACATCGGCAGCAGCGAGTGCAGCTGCGATCTGGTCGCAGGCGTCGCGCTGTTCGAGATCGCAGGAAATGATGATGGGCGCAGCACCGCCCGCAGCTATGATTTCAGCGGCCAGCGCGTTCAGACGCTCGGTGCGGCGTGCAACCAGCGCAACGCGATGCTTGTTCGCAGCGAAGATGCGCGCGAACTCGGCGCCAATTCCGGCCGAGGCTCCGGTTATCAACGTCACGCGCTCAGTCACAATAAGGTACTCTTGAAATACGTGAAGACGATCTGCATGCATCTACAGGCGTAATAGGGATATCCGTGATGTGCAAGTCGGAATGACCACCGGGGTACCGCAGGGCCACCGGTTCTCGGGCGCGTAGCAGTCGCATGAATTATCGGGGACTGCGCATTAAACTTTGGTTGTGCGTCGTGCCGCTGTCATTTTCGGATCTAGCCGATCCTGCTCAGACCGCGGCATCCGTCGTCGCCCTGCCGCTCGCCACACGTCGCTTGAGCTCCATCCGGTCGCGTGATGAAACAGCGAGCAGATCGGCTGCGCGCCAGACCACATTTTCCTCGAACTCACTGACGCGGCCGTCGGCATAGACCAGCTCCCACATCATCTCGACGAGGCGAACGCGGCCGGGCTCATCGACCACGCGCATGATGACGCTGGTGAAGTGATAGAGGTCGACGGCCTCGCCTTCGACAAGCGTGGCAGCCGCGATGAGCCTGTCTGCCGTGCCGGGATCGAGCTCGAAACGCGACTCGATCAGGCTGTGTAACTTGGCTTTCTCGATAGCTGATGGCTCACCGTCCAGTGAGATGACGTGAAGCATCAGCGCCGTGGCGGCGAGGCGGAAACCGGTATCGTCGAATGCCTGATTTTCGTGCGCATCGGGTGACACCACGTCGGCAATGAATTGGCGCAATTTTTCCAGCATTATTCTTTGAACCAGATGATCGAGAGGTCCGCCATGCGGCGAAAACGCCCGTGCTTTGTGGCGCGAAAATGGAACGCGCGCAATGCGGGCGGGTTCCCGAAGCGCTGATGACAGTTAAGTAACAATTGAGGCGACCGGCGGTTTAGGGGATCACGTATCACGGGATTTCATAGACCACGATCTTGTCGGCGATACCGCGCAAGGCGGCATGCTTCTGGATCGGCGTGATTTCAGCCTTCCGCAGGATGGCTTCCACGGCCTGCGTCGATATCACCGGGCCGGTGACGTGGATCGCTTGCGAGGTTGACAGGCCCTGCACCCTGGCAGCGATATTGACGGTCTGGCCAAAGTAATCCTGCCGCTCGTTCAGCATCACAGCAAGGCAGGGTCCCTCATGGATGCCGATTTTGACCACGAGGTCCTTGGTGCCGCGCTCCTCGTTCAATCGCTCCATCGCCGCGCGCATGCGCAGACCCGCGGCCAGCGCCTGTTCAGGCCGCGTAAAGGTCGCCATGACGGCATCCCCGATGGTCTTCACCACGGCACCGGCTTCCGACGCAATGATCTCCAACAGGGCGTGGAAATGCGCGCGCACCAGGTCGAAGGCTGCGAGATCGCCGACGCGCTCGTACAAGGCGGTCGAGCCCTTGAGGTCGGTGAACAGGAAAGTCAGCGAGGTAATCTTCAGTCGCTGATCGATATTGAGGTTATCGGCCTTGTAGACATCGCGAAAGGTCTGGTTGGTGAGTATCCGCTTGGCCGTGAGGAACGGCTTGCGCTTGCCGATCAGGTGATGGAGGCCCTCCGCCGCGACAAATACCGATGGTAGCACGCGCACCTCGGTCTGGTTTTCGAGGGACAACCGCAGCGGTCCGGGTCGCAGGGTGATGGTGCCGGTCGGTGTATGCTGCCGGTTGTAGATCAGCGACAGATGCTGTCGTTCCTTGGTCGGCTCGCCCTGCACATCGATGAACTGAGCCGCATGGGTTACCGGCTCGAACACGATGACGAACTCCGACGGCAGGTGCAGCGACATCACCGCCTTTTCATGCGCCGGCAATTCCATCGCGTCCAGCGTCACTTCGTCGGTGAGTGACGCGAAGGATTCCTGGTTGAGATCGACGCCGGAGCTCCAGAATACCTGCTTGAAATATTCCCAGAGCGGCAGCGTATTGGGGTCGTGTGCAGCGATGTGCCGGACCCGCGGCGCGACCGTGAACGCCACCTCGACCTGTTCGTCGACCGATGCTTCATAGCCGCAGGCGCAAAGTCCGCAATGGTAATCGTCATGGCGCAGCGATTTCAGCGTACTGTGGGCGTCGAGGACGCCGCTGCAGCCCGGGCACAGTACATTCCAGGTCAAGTCGAACAGGCCGAGGCGGGAGGCGTGCAGGAAGCCGGAAATGACGCGCTCTTCGTTCAGGCCGTAGCGCGCAGCAAAATCCAGCACGTTAATGCGGTTGAGTTCGTGATCGGCGCCGTCGCGGATCAGTTGTGCAATGGCATCGGCTACGGCGGGGTCGGTCGCCTGTTTCAGTGTCGCGAATTGTGCCTGTACATCACTCATGGCATCAGTTTAGGCCAAACAGGCGCTGCGTCCAAGACAGGGCTTTGCCGCAGCGCTTCAACTTGTCGTTCCGCCTGGCGTGCCACGCGTGCGTAGGGGCGGGAAGACGTGAGAAGGGGGCGTGCCGAAATAACGTCAGCGCCGCTCAATCCGGAACAGTGGCGAGCGATCCGGTTGCGTTGTCACTACGCCGATAGGCATGACGGGCGCTTTATCCGGCAATGCGATGCGGAATGCACCGATGATTTTCGCCAACGCCAATGTGGCCTCGACAAGCGCGAAATGCGCGCCGATGCAGACGCGGGCGCCGACGCCGAAAGGCAGATAGGCGAAGCGGTCCGGCGCCGGCGCGCCGGCCATGAAGCGGGACGGCATGAAGGCATTCGGCTCGCGCCACAGTTTCTCATGCCGATGCAGCAGCCATGGCGCGATCAGAATCACGTCCTTGCGAGCGACAGACTGGCCAGCCACCCTATCAGGGCCCGCCGCGGCGCGCGCGATCAGGAAGGCCGGCGGATAAAGCCGCATGGTCTCGTCGATCACTGCGCGGGTGAATTTCAGATGTTCCATGTCGAATGTACCGCTCGCGCCGGCGGCACGAGCCTCTGCCGCGACCTGCTCCTGGGTCGCGGGATCGAGCGTCAGCAGATAGAGCGCCCAGAACAGTGCCGTTGCCGTGGTCTCATGGCCGGCGAGGATCATCGTCGCCACCTGATCGCCGAGCTGCACGTCGGTGAAGGATGCGCCGGTTTCCGGATCTCGTGCGGCCACCATCAGATCGAACAGATCGCGCGGCGACGCGTCGTCGTTCTTGCCGGCGGCACGACGTGCGGTCATCAGCTCGCCGACGAATGTCGTCCAGCGTCTGCGGAAGAAAGCGCGCGAAATATCCTGTGGTGTCGGCCAGCCCAGCGGCAGCAGCAGATCGAGGAAATGCGGCCGCGCCAGCTTCATGCCGTATTCCATCACGAAGTCGCGCAGCTTCGCGCCATGGTCGGCCATGCCGAATGAGAACATGGTGCGGCCGGCGATCTCCAGCGTCATCCGCTGCATGATCTCGCGCAGATTGACCGGCTTGCCTTCGGCGCGCTGTAACTCGGCGAGCGTGTCGTCGATGGCCGAGATCATGTGCGGCACTAAGGTGTTCACCGCGCGCGGCGTGAAGGCCGGCGCCAGTGTGCGGCGCTGGTGTTTCCAGGCGCGGCCTTCGGCGAGAAGCAGACCCTCGCCGAGCATCGGCCGCAGCACGCGGAACGCAGCGGGCGTGCGGGTATAGTTCTCATAATTGTCCACCAGCACATGGCGGATTGCGTCGGGGTCGTTGAGTATGAAGCTCGCATGGCCGAAGAAGCGGCCCTTGACGATGTCATCTTCATAGGCACGCTGGCCCCAGGTCTCGATGGCGCTGCGGCGCATCGCGGACATGCGCCCCAGCGCGCTCATGTTTTCGGGCGCGCGCGGCGGACTCGGCGGCACCAGGGGCCGTCGGGAAGCAGCAAAGTCGTAGACTTCGGCAATGCTCACGATGGACCTCGCAACCTGCAGCGGGGTGCTGAGTATGGCTCCATTATAGCAGTCGCAAATCCGGGCGCCATGAAGGCGAGGCCCGCCGGCTACTCGGTAAATTCCGCGACCGTGATGCGGTTTTCCGATGCCGGCCAGGCGCGCGCCACGATCCGCTCCTGATTGAACAGCGCCGCCACCGGACGGCCGATCTCCGTGGCCGGAAGGCTGATCGTCGAGAGCGAATCCGTGGGTACGCCGGCTTTCACGTCGGTCGGCTCCTTGCCGTCGAGCAGCACGACATCGCGCGGCAGCCCGAAATAGCCGCGCACGCGCGACATCGAGACCACGGCGCCGGCATTGGCATCTGCGGGCCCCGGCGCACGGCCGGCGCGCAGATGCACGACGTCGGACGAGCGCGGGAATGGTGAGCGATAGGAATGCGTGATCGGTGCGCCGGTCGATGTCAGCGCGATCTCGACAGGCCAGGTCGGGTCGACCTGAACCGGGCCCCAGCGGCCATCCGCGGAGGTGCGGGTCGAATGGAGCGCCGCCCCGATCCGCTCGCCGCTATCCGGCGCCACGCGATACACCTCGACCAGCGCATCAGCGACGGGCCGGTTGGTCGGCACGCCGCCGGGAGTACCGGTGACGAGGCCGCTGATCTTCACGTCAGCTTCACGTGCAATATCGATCCTCCCCGGTTCGCGGCCGGCGATGAATTTGTAGATCTCGCGGAAGGCGCGGGGGTGAAAGCCCGTCTCGCGATGATCGATCGCGCCGAGCACGAGATTGGTGGCACCGCGCAGCGCCGGACCATCGGTGGTGACGCCGGTAGCCACACCCGGCTTGCCGAGCAGGCGGCCATCGGGCTGTGCGTATTTGTCGATGCCATCGCTGCGCAGCGTCAGAAAAGCAGTACCCTCGGTCACCTCAGGGCCCTCACTGGGATTGAGGCTCTTGAGGAACGGCCCGCGGCCGTTGAATTCGCTGCCGGGACTGTCGGCCCAGTCGAACACGCCGTGATTGGGGGTGCCGCACAGCACGGCGTGGCTGACATCGGCGCTGCCGCCGTTCCTGATATAATTGCGCACCGCATAGCCACCGCGCGAATTGGCCACCAGCGCCACTTTCGCAGCGCCGGTGCGCTTCTTCAGCTCCGCGATGGCTTCGCCGAGTTCGCGGCGCTGATCTTCGGTGGAGGAGCGGCCCTGCTGCGCCACAGCATCGTCGGAACGCGCCAGCGGATCGGTGAAATTGAGCGCCATTAGCCGGTTGCGCGGGATGCCGTTGGATTCCATGCGCCAGAGCTGCGTCATCCAGAGCGCGGCATGGTCGCCATTGCCATGCACGAACAGGATTGGCGGGGTATCGGAACCAGCGGATACGCCGGGGCCGGTTTGCGCGAGAGCCCCAAAACGAAGCGCATGGGCGGCCAGTGGCAGCATCGCTGCGCCTGTGAGGATGGTTCGTCGCGACAGTGCCATGGCTGGTCTCCCCTATCTGCGCACTTCCGGCGCCTTGGCCCTGTGATAGCGGAGCAGGCACTGGACAGACAACGCGTTTCGCAGGCATCAACTCCATATGCCCGCGGGGAATCAGGTCCCGCATGGCCCTGCAGTCGCTAACTGCAGCAGACGACGGGACGATGATGGCCGAAGCAGCGAAACCAGTGGTTCTTCCCTCCGACGGCATTGCCGCCCCGCTGCGGTTTGCGGTGTTCCGGCGGATCTGGCTCGCCAGCCTGCTGTCCAATCTGGGCCTATTGATCCAGAGCGTGGGCGCCGCCTGGGCGATGACCCAGATGACCGCGTCGGCCGACAAGGTGGCGTTGGTGCAGACCGCCTTGATGCTGCCGATCATGCTGATCTCGATGCCCGCAGGCGCCGTGGCCGACATGTATGACCGTCGCATCGTGTCGCTGGTGTCGCTGGTGCTGTCGCTGGGCGGCGCCACCATGCTGACCATGCTGGACTGGACCGGCCACATCACGCCGAACATCCTGCTGGCCTTCTGCTTCATCATCGGCAGCGGCATGGCGCTGTTCGGGCCGGCCTGGCAATCCTCGGTGGGCGAGCAGGTGCCGCCGGAGGTACTGCCATCCGCCGTAGCGCTGAACGGCATCAGCTACAATATCGCGCGCAGTTTCGGCCCGGCGATCGGCGGCATCGTGGTCGCCACCGCCGGTGCCGTCGCAGCCTTCGCGGCCAATGCGGTGCTGTACATTCCGTTGCTGGTGGTGCTGTTCCTGTGGCGTCGCAAGGTCGATGTTTCCAGGCTGCCGCGCGAGCGGATGAGCCGGGCCATCGTGTCCGGCGTGCGTTACATTGCCAATTCGCCGTCGATCCGCATCGTGCTGATGCGCACCCTGATCACCGGTATTTGCGGCGGCTCGGTGTCGGCGCTGATGCCGCTGGTGGCGCGCGACCTGCTGCATGGTGGTGCGCAGACCTATGGCATCATGCTCGGCGCCTTCGGCATGGGCGCGGTGATCGGTGCGATGAATATCGGCCATGTGCGCAAGCATCTGAGCGGCGAAAGCTCGATCCGCGCCTGCGCGCTGATCATGGGCGTGGCGATTGCCGTCGTTGCCGTGAGCAGCGAACCGGTGATCACCGCGGCGGCGCTCGTGGTGGCCGGCTCGGTCTGGATGCTGGCGGTCGCCCTGTTCAATATTGGCGTACAGCTCTCGGCGCCGCGCTGGGTTGCCGGACGTTCGCTCGCCGCCTTCCAGGCCGCGATTGCCGGCGGCATCGCGATTGGCAGTTGGGGCTGGGGGCATCTCACGGACATGGTCGGCGTCGAAGCGGCATTGCTGGTGTCCGGCGGGGCGATGTTTCTCTCGCCGGTATTCGGCCTATTTCTGCGGATGCCGCCTACCGGCGCACGCGACGAGGATGCCGAGACGCTGGCCGATCCCGAAGTGCAGTTGCAGCTTACAGCGCGCAGCGGCCCGCTGGTTGTGGAGATCGAATATCGCGTGGATCAGGAGAGTGCGCGGGCGTTCCATGGTGTGATGCAGGACGTGCAGCTGTCGCGGCAGCGCAACGGCGCCTATGGGTGGTCGATCGCACGCGATATCGCCGATCCTGAATTATGGACCGAGCGCTATCACTGCCCGACCTGGCTGGATTTCCTGCGGCAGCGCAATCGCGCGACGCTGTCCGAGCGGGCGCTCTATCAGCGCGCCAGCGATTTTCATCTCGGTCCCGATCCAATCCGTGTCCGTCGGATGCTGGAGCGGCCGTTCGGATCGGTGCGTTGGAAAGACGAGACGCCCGATCGCGCTGCGACCGAGGTGCTTCCCGTCGCGACGCCCGCCGGCAGCAGCGGTTAGATCTTTTTTTGTGACGCGTTTTCTTGACGCGAACCGCCGCTCGCTTCGGTCGAGAACGCTACGGGCGCTATTGATTGTTCTCGGCGAGAACTTTCGCGCAGGCCTTGCTGAGCTTCGAGCGGTGTTCCTTGAGGCAGGCGAGCACGACCATGTCGCCATCATTCATCTTGGCGCGGCAGAAGCGCGACACGTCGCGTGAGCAGGCCGATTGATTGGCTGGGGTATTGTTGCCCTGCGCATAGGCCGAGGAAGCGATCAGCAGAAACGGAATGATCAAAAGCCGGGTCATGAAATGGGGCCTCCCTAAAATTGGCTATCTAACTCTATGGCGAGCAACGAAGTACGCGGGAATGGCGCAATGATGGCGAGCGTTCGGCACTTCACCGATTGCGCGTTACGCCATTCAGGCGAAGTATCGTTGCTTAACTTCGTGATCCCGAAATCACGAGGTCGTCGCGATGAATCATTTCCGCGCGGCCGGTGATACCGAGGATGATCATTACATCAGGCGATGAACGGCCCTTGATCTTTTCGGCATTGTCCGCGTCATAGGCCACAAGGCCGCGTCCGATCTCGTGTGTATCCGGTCCGCGTACGATAACGGCATCGCCGCGCGCGAAATCGCCTTCCACCTTGATGACGCCGGCGGGCAACAGGCTCTTGCCGGCGCGCAGCGCGGTGACCGCGCCCGCATCAATGGTCAGCGTGCCCTTCGGTTCCAGCGATCCGGCGATCCAGCGCTTCCGCGCCGTGACGGGATTGGCAGGCGTGAGGAACCAGGTGCAGAGGCCACCGTCGGCGATCCTTTGCAGCGGATGCTCCACCTTGCCGGAAGCGATGATCATATGCGTGCCCGCGGTGGTGGCGATCTTCGCAGCCTCGATCTTGGTGTACATGCCGCCGCGCGAGAGCTCGCTTTCGGCAGCCCCGGCCATGCCTTCGATCTCGGCGGTGACGCTGTCGACGATGGGAATCAGCTTCGCATCGGGATTGGCGCCGGGTGGCGCGGTGTAGAGCCCGTCGATATCCGACAGCAGCACCAGCAGGTCGGCAGATGCCATGGTGGCAACGCGTGCCGCGAGGCGATCATTGTCGCCGTAGCGGATCTCGTTGGTCGCAACCGTGTCGTTCTCGTTGATCACGGGCACCGCGCGCCATTCCAGCAGCTTGCCGATGGTCGATCGCGCATTGAGATAGCGGCGGCGCTCTTCGGTGTCCTGCAACGTCACGAGAATCTGTCCGGCGCCGATGCCGTGATGGCCCAGCACTTCCGACCAGATGCGCGCGAGCGCGATCTGTCCGACTGCGGCTGCGGCCTGGCTCTCCTCGAGCTTCAGCGGGCCGCGGGGCAGTTTAAGGCGGCTACGGCCGAGCGCGATCGAGCCCGAAGACACCACCAGAACGTCACGGCCATCTGCATGCAGCTTGGCGATATCGGCGGCCAGTGCGGCGAGCCATTTGGCCCTGACTTCACCGGCCGCGGAATCGATCAGCAGCGACGAGCCGACCTTGACAACGATACGGCGGAAGTTCTTCAGCTCGGGGCGCGACATGATGTGGGCTTCGTAGATGGATGAGTGAAGGTGTTGCAGCAACGCTAGAGATTCCCTCGCCCCGCTCTTGCGGGGAGAGGGTTAGGGTGAGGGGCTCTTTCGATCAGCAAACACCGGAGATGAGGGAAGGACTGGGTCATGCCCCTCACCCGCCGCAAAGGCGCGGCGACCTCTCCCCGCGCAGAGCGGGGAGAGGTTAAGTCCGCGCGCTTCGCTGGCGAATGCGTAGGACATATACTTAGCTCGTCGCTGGCGCCCATGGCGCGGACTGCGCTGCGCTCTTGGCCTTGTCCGACACCGGCGCTTCGCCGATCACGGCGACCAGTGCACGCAAAGCTTCCGGCACGCCTTCGCCCGTTGCGCCCGAGATCAGCAGCGGCGTCTGCTTGGCAGCGCGCTTCAGCCGGTCCTTCTGCTTCTTCAACTCGTCCGGCTCGACCGCATCGATCTTGTTGAGCGCGACGATCTCGACCTTGTTGGCGAGGTCGCCTTCATAGGCATCGAGTTCGCCGCGGACGGTCTTATAGGCCTTGCCGGCATGTTCGCAGGTCGCATCGATGAGATGCAGCAGCACGCGACAGCGCTCGACATGGCCGAGGAAGCGATCGCCGAGGCCGGCGCCTTCATGCGCGCCCTCGATCAGACCGGGAATGTCGGCCAGCACGAATTCGCGCGCATCGACATCGACGACGCCGAGTTGCGGATGCAGCGTCGTGAACGGATAGTCGGCAATCTTCGGCCGCGCAGCGCTGACCTTGGAGAGGAATGTGGATTTGCCGGCATTGGGCAGGCCGACGAGGCCGGCGTCCGCGATCAGTTTCAGCCGCAGCCAGATCCAGCGCTCTTCGCCGGGCTGGCCGGGATTGGCATTGCGCGGTGCGCGATTGGTCGATGACTTGAAATGCGCATTGCCGAAGCCGCCATTGCCGCCTTCGGCCAGCACATAGGTCTCGCCGAGCTTGGTGAAGTCGTGGATCAGCGTCTCGCGATCCTCATCGATGATCTGCGTGCCGACCGGAACTTTGAGCGTGATCGGCTTGCCATTGGCGCCATGGCGGTCCTTGCCCATGCCATTGGTGCCGCGCGGCGCCTTGAAGTGCTGCTGGTAGCGATAGTCGATCAGCGTGTTGAGGCCATCGACGACTTCGATGATCACGTCGCCGCCGCGGCCGCCATTGCCGCCGGAGGGACCGCCGAATTCGATATACTTCTCGCGGCGAAAGGCCACGCAGCCGTTTCCGCCGTCGCCGGAGCGAATGTAAACCTTGGCTTCATCGAGGAATTTCATGGTGTATCCGTATCGCAGGGGGGTGGTCGCGGCAACCACTTCATGGCGGGCATTTCGCGAAAAGCCCTTATTTTCCGGCCTTGCTGCGTATGTGAGGGCGTCCTAAAGACGCATAATGCTGTTAACCAACCCCGCGCCCAGAAGCTTACCTAAAGGCTCATATAGGCATGTTTGCGACCATTTCGACCGCAGCCGACAATCGTGCCGCCCGGCTGGCTGGTATCGGCCTGATGCTCGCGGGCATCTGTATGTTCTCCTGTGGCGATGCGATCGGCAAATTCCTCGTCGGGACCTATTCGGTCGGTCAGTTGATGCTGCTGCGCGCCTGCGCAGCGCTGGCGCTGCTGGCGCCGTCGATCTGGCGGCATCGTGCCGATTTCCTGCGACTCGACCGGCCGGGCCTGCAGCTTATTCGCGTGGTGCTGTCGACGCTGGAAGTCGCCGCATTCTTCTGGGCGGCGGCCTATCTGCCGCTCGCAGATGTCATCACCTACTATCTCGCCTGTCCGATCTTCGTCACCGCAGGCTCCGCGATCTTTCTTCGCGAATCCGTCGGCTGGCGGCGCTGGAGCGCGATCTTTGTCGGCTTTTGCGGCGTGCTGATCGCGCTGCAGCCCTCGGCACAGACAGTGACATGGCCGGCGCTGATTGCGCTTGGCGGTAGCCTGTCCTTTGCCGCGCTGATGCTGATCACCCGCTCGCTGCGCTCTGCGCCGGATGTGGTGCTGGCGACGACCCAGTTCATCGGCACTTTCACCTTCGGCGCGGTACTCACGACGTTCGGCTGGGTGACGCCCGATCTGCGCGATCTCGGCCTGTTTTTTCTGGCGGGGATCGTCTCGGTCTGCGCGCTGCTCTGCGTCAACCGCTCGCTGAAGCTGGCGCCGGCCAGCACCGTGGTGCCGTATCAGTATTCGATGATCATCTGGGCGGTGATCTTCGGCTATCTCGTGTTCGGCGAATTGCCATCATGGGCGACGCTGATCGGCGCGGCGGTCATCATTGCGGCAGGGCTCTATATCTTCCTGCGCGAGCAGCAGCTCGGAAAGATCGCCGACGAGGTGCCACCGGCAGTGTGATGCTTTCTTCCCCTCTCCCCCAGCGCAGCGAAGCTGCGCTCCGTGGGAGAGGGTACGTAGGCGGCCTCTGGTCGCCGTTTTGACAAGCAGACGCCGATGCAAAGCATCGGCTATGGCGTAGCGAAGGCGGGAGAGGGGAGGTGACACTACCTCCGCGTCGACGTTCCCCAGTTCTTAAGCGAGCTCCACACACCGCGCGTCAGCTTGAAGCAATCCACCGGCGTCGATGAGCCGATGGCTTCGAAGCGGTGCAGTTGAACGCCACTCCACTGGAAGCCGCACTTCTCCAAGATGTTGCGCGACGACGGATTGGCAACGCGCGCACCCGAGATCAGGTGCTCGATGTCGAATTCGTCGAAGGCGTAATCGATCGCGGCGCGAGCAGCTTCGGTGGCAAAACCCTGGCCCCAGTGATCGACACCGAGCCAGTAGCCGAGTTCCGGCGATTCGGCTTCGCGCCAGTCAATCCCGACCATGCCGATGGGGCGACGATCGAGTTCGATCAGGAACACACTTTCGCTGGCCGTTCCGCTCAATGAATTGACGAAATCGATCGCGTGATCCTGCTGATACGGGAAGGGCAGGCGACGCGTCATCTCGGCGATGCGGCGATCATTGGCGAGAAGCGCGATGGCTTTTACGTCCGCGAGTGTCGGCTTGCGCAAGGCCAGCCGTTCGGTCTCGAGGACGCAGCCTCTGGCTTCTCGCAACGTCGGGGTCGGAATATCCTGCAACATCTCGGGCTCCTGTGTGCGCCCCGAAGCGACGCACCAAACGAAAAGGGGAGGCCGGTTTCCCGCCTCCCCTGGAGCCCAATTCTGGCGCTCCGCCGGTTCAACAGGA
>NZ_JBGMOE010000003.1:0-2732 GCF_041424195.1 Tardiphaga sp.
GGTGCTGGCGCTCGCAAGGGCGTGGAGGTTCGAGTCCTCTTCCGGGCACCATTTTCCCAGTCCGGCGACGTCCATGAGCGTCGCGTAAGTGGCTGGGGCCGAAGGCCTTTTTCAAATATCTTGTCCGACATGGTTCGGGTGGGTTCGACCATATACCCCCGCTTTTAAGGGTATATTCGGCTCCCAATCCACCCGCTTTTTGGATGGAGATACCCCATGGGCCTTACCGCACTCGCGATCCGTAACGCCAAGCCTCGAGCGAAGCTCTACAAGCTCGCCGACGAGCGCTCCCCGTTCCTCCTCGTCATGCCCAACGGCGCAAAATACTGGCGGCTCTCTGCGACAATCATGCAGGTCTCTCTCCAGAGCCGCTGATGTGGAGCCGGTTGTGAACCGGTCGCTCTCAGCACGACGCCTTCTAGGGTCTAGTTGTATTTATACAAGCGCTTGTATATTGAGGAGCTATGGCTCATTCGCCGACCTTGGGAACGCTGTTGCGACGGCTGATCGATGTGCTCGATGGGGCCGTGGAGGAGTCCTATGCGGATGCAGGTCTCGATTATCGTCCGCGTTACACCCCGATCATGCGTGAACTGCTCGCTCAAGGCCCGGCGACGATCCGCGCGCTGGCCAAGCGTAGCGGCGTCACCCATTCCGCGACGGGGCAGACCGTCAACCAGATGGCAAAACACGGGCTGGTGACACTCACCACCGGAGACGACGCGCGGGAGCGTATCGTCGCGCTGACGCCGCATGCCGAAAAGCTCGTGCCCCAACTGCAGCAGCTTTGGGCTGCGACCGAAGCTGCTGCGCGAACGCTTGACGATTCGCTCGGCTTGTCGCTTCCCGAAGTGATCGCGCGAACGCTCAAACTGCTCGAAGAAGTCCCGTTTTCCGAACGCCTGCGCGAGGCGTCCAATCCTGTTTTTCCTCAATGAAAGTCGTTTGATTCATGCGCTTTACCGGTTTCGCGCTCGCGCCCCTGATGGGCCTCGTCATATGCCCGGCAGCTGCCCAGCGCGCTGTTCCGGTCACGGTCGCGAGCGCAGAGGCGCCGATCGCGCTGACGGCCGCGCAGCGCACTGCCGCCATCGCGGACGTCGTTCGGCGCGTGACGGTTCGCTATGTCTTTCCCGATCGGATGGCGGCGATCACAACCCGTCTCCAGGCGGGGCTGGCGTCGGGTCGCTACGACACCGAAAACCCGACCATTTTCGCAGATCGCGTCACTGAGGATTTGCGCGGGGCCAGCAATGACCGCCACATGTATCTTCGATACGCGCCGGCCGAATATGCCGCCACGCTCGCCTCCAAGGCCGAGGCGAAGGACAATGCTGCGCTCGATGCTCTGTGGAGCCGGCGAGCTCGCCGCGCCAATCACGGATTAGAGGAGATGCGAATCCTTCCGGGGAATATCCGCTACCTGCGGATCACCGGCTTCCAGTGGATCGATGACCAGACCGGCACGGCCTATGACGCGGCGATGCGGTTCCTTCGCGATGGCGATGCTATCATCATCGATCTGCGCGGCAACGGGGGCGGGTCACACGCAGCGGTGCGCTATCTGCTCAGCCATTTCATGGATCCGGATACGCTGGACATCACGTTTCTCGAGGCGGGCAAAGCGCCGATACAGTCACGCACACTCGACAATCTTCCTGCTGGACGCATCAAGGATAAGCCCCTCTACGTGTTGATCGACAAGCAAGTCGGTTCGGGTGCGGAAGCGTTCGCGTACGATGTCCAGCAATTCCACCTCGGCAAGCTGATCGGCACCACCACTGCGGGGGCCGCGAACAACAACGAATTCTCGCCGGTCGCTCCGGGGTTCATGCTCAGTTGCTCCTATGGTCGGCCTGTCCATCCGGTATCGCAATCCAACTGGGAAGGCGTGGGCGTGGTGCCGGACATCGCGGTCGATCCCGATCGCGCGCTGGATGTGGCCCAGTCGCAGGCGCTCGAGGCCCTTGCCGGACGAACCGGTCCCGATCCCGCCGATCGCGCCGACTGGGCGTGGGCGCGATCGGCAATCGAGGCACGGTTGCAGCCGCCGACGCTATCGGCGGCCAGACTACGCGCGCTGGCGGGGCAATATGGGACGCAGCGCATAGTGTGGCGCGCTGGTTCGCTCTATCAGCTCCGGCGCAACGGCCAGTTTGCTCGACTGCTACCGCTGACTGCGGATGGGCTGTTCACGGTCGAAGGCTTCGACGATCATTTTCGCATCCGCCTAAGCGACGACGCGATGGAAACCCAGTGGAACGACGAACCATCGGCCACGCGCCGGCTACGATCGGGTAAAGGTGGAATGAGCCGAGCGTCTGAATAGGCTCGATTGGCCGAGGTAACGTGTCGCGCGCGCCAGTCGACTCTCGGACTGCTCGACCACCATATAATTGTCCGCTTTCAGGCAGGTCTGCGGGAACGCTGAACGTCCGGCCGGGGGCGCGTTGCGGTCAGGCACCTTCACGCTGCGCGAACGGCTGGTTCTGGCGGGAGCTGACGTGCAAAGTCCGACCGCGAACGACGCACTCTGGTCGAAAGCCGCCGCCAGCTTCGCGGCGGCGGTGACCCACGAGCGGCCACTCCTGAGACTTTTTCACCTTCCCAACTTCCGACATCCATTCATCGGTGCACACTCAAACTACAGCTCAGCCGGAATGGCGAAACCTGGTACAAAGGGGCCATGGGCATCGGACCAAGAGATGACCGCAATGTCCGAAGCCGCCACC
>NZ_JBGMOE010000004.1:0-2723 GCF_041424195.1 Tardiphaga sp.
GAAGGAAGCAGCCACAACGATTTCGCTGCGGGTCGTTCCGGCTCCCACCGCGCAGCCAGCGAGAGCGAGGCTGCGCCTCGCCACGCTGACCAGCGCGGCCGGCGGGCAAGGCCCGTCCGACGACACGGCTTTGCCGGGTCGGCTCTTTCCTTTTATGAGCGGTGCGCGTGTGACGCGCCCCCTCCATCCTTCGCTAAATGCTCAGGGTCCCCAGTTTTGGGTTGACCATGCCCCGCATGGTCAAGGGTCGTCCGGGGGACGATTCGACCCAAAACTCCGTGCCGGGGAGGATCTTTGAGCTGTCGGTATGAGGTATTGGCATGGCCATGATGATCAAAACCTTGCTGGTTGCAGGACGCGACCGCCAGCGGCTGAGTGAAATCGTCCAGATCGCATCGCGCTTCGGCCTTGGCATCCTGCTCGCGCGCTTCGGCCTGGAGCGGGCCACTGCCGCTGAGGCGTTGACGGACGAACCGCAAACGCTGCCGCGACGCACCCGCCAGGCACTGGAAGAATTGGGGCCGACCTTCGTCAAGCTCGGGCAAATTCTGGCGACGCGCGGGGATTTGCTGACGCCCGAATGGGTGGCCGAGCTCGAACACCTCCACAGCAGCGCACCGACCCTGCCGTTCGAGACGCTGCGGCCCGCCGTCGAAGCCGTGCTGGGGCAAGCGCCGGAAACCGCGTTCGCCGTCTTCGACCCGCTGCCGCTCGCCGCTGCTTCGATGGCGCAAGTCCACCGGGCGAAACTGAGCGACGGGACGCAGGTGGTGCTCAAGATCCGCCGCCCCGATATCCGCCCGCGCATGGAGGCGGATTTGCGGTTGATCGCCGAACTGGCGGCGCTGGCGGAAACGAGCAGCGCCGAAGCGCGGCGTTTTCGTCCGCGCGAACTGGTGCGGCAATTGGCGCAAGCGGTGCTGGAGGAGCTCGATTTTACCAGCGAGGGGCGCAATGCCGATCGCCTGCGCGCCGATTTCGCGCAGGATCCGCGCGTCGTCATCCCCGAAATCCATTGGCAATGGACCTCCGAAACGCTGCTGGTGATGGATTTCATCGAGGGCGTGCCGCCGCGCGAAGCGGCGACCTTGCGGGCGGCCGGGCTCGAGCCTGCGGTGATCGCCGCGCTCGGCGCCGATGTCGTGCTCGACATGGTGATGATCAACGGGCGCTTTCACGGCGACCCGCATCCCGGCAATTTGCTGTGCCTGCCGGGCAACCGCATCGCTTTGCTCGATCTGGGGATGATCGGGCATGTGTCGCCACGGCGGCGCGAGGAAGTGATCGCGTTCGTGCAATCCCTGTCCTCGGCCGATCCCGAGCAATTGGCGGACGTGTTCGGCGCGTGGAGCGCGGGCAGCGGTGTCGCGCAGGATCGCATACAGGCAGCGGCCGAGCGGCTGATCGCGCGGCATGGCGGCGGGCCGATCAAACTGAGCGCGTTCGTGGCGGATTTGCTGCCGTTGCTGCGCGATGAAGGCATGACGATGCCGCCCGACCTGCTGCTGATGTTCAAGGCGCTGATGACGATCGACGGGGTGCTGCAGGCGATCGAACCCGATTTCGATTTGGCGAGCGCGATGCAGCGCGCGTCGCTGCGCATGGCGCGCGCGCGGCTTTCGCCCGACCATTGGGCACCGGTGCTGCAAGCGCTCGCATGGGAGCTGAGCAAGATCGGCGGGGATGCGCCGCGACTGGTGCGCGCGGTGATCCGGCGACTGGAGCAGGAGCCGGTGGACGCGCCGCATGCCGATCCGTCTCGCGCGATCGTGGCAGGCGCGCGCTGGATTGCGGGGGCGATCCTGGCGGGGGCGGTGATGGTTGCGGTGGCGATGATGCTGGGCTGAGGCCGGTCGACGAATGGCTGTGCAGGGTTGCTTCAGATGCAGGAAGCGTTGGTCGGCCGCTTGCGATCAAACCGCGCCGCTCCGGTTGCCCGAAACCAGCCCTTAGTGCAGCTTTCGGCAATGGTAGGACCGGAAAAGCGCCGAAAAACTTCTTGTGGACCCGTCTTGGCGATTGTCATCCTCGCGCTGATCTTCGGCGGCTTTGTCCTGCTGGCTTGGCTGGCTCCCGACGTTTGATATTGGAGCTCGAAAACTGATAGGGCAGGAAGCGTCCAATTCCGGACGTTTAATCCAGAGCGGCTCTGGTGCGGAGAAACGAAAGGTATCGTTGATCTTCGGCGGCAAACAAATCCGCTCCAGCCCCGATATAAGCCCGCATCAATTCGTCGGCAGCACGATCATGCTCCTCCATATCGAATAGCACCTGACCCAAGCGAAGATGAAGGAACGGATTGCCCACCGCGTCGGGACAAACCATCGCATATTCCAGCGCCTCTTTCGCCGAGGTCTTGTAATTTGCGAGAAACGCCGCGTCGCCGATTGCCGCTAAAATCCAAGTAGATGCATTCCATTGGCTCTTTGGTTCGGGGACAATTTCCCACGCTCGATTATATTCGCCGATGGCTTCTTCATATCTGCCAGCAGACGCGAGTGCGTCACCGTCAGAGCAAAAGTGCTGGATCGCCTCATGGACGGTCGATGGTAATTCTGGGGACGCCATGACGACAGAGGGTAGTCGGATGCGGCTCTCCACTCAATGACAGCTCTCCACACAGTTTTCGCCGTCTTCGACCCCTTCGCGATCGGTTGGCGGCTCCCGCCCAATAGCGGACGTGCGACGTATGTGCTCCAAGGCTCTCATGCGCAGATCAACAT
>NZ_JBGMOE010000005.1:0-14666 GCF_041424195.1 Tardiphaga sp.
AGGTGCTCGAGAACGCGTCCTACAGCCACGGCTTCGACTCGCAGACCGGCACCTATGGCGACATGCTCAAGAAGGGCATCATCGACCCGACCAAGGTTGTCCGTGCAGCGATCCAGAACGCCGCATCGGTTGCCGGCCTCCTGATCACCACGGAAGCCATGGTTGCTGAACTGCCGAAGAAGAACGCTCCGGCCGGCGGCATGCCTCCCGGCGGCGGCATGGGCGGCATGGACTTCTAAGTCCAGCCACTCAAGGCAAGCACAAGAATGCAAAACCCCGGCAGCGATGCCGGGGTTTTTGTTTGGATGATCGAAAGGCTGTTCAGAATGCTACAGCGTCCACATCAACATCTGATTGCATTTGCTATTCACGCGACTACGGTGTGAAAAACGTTCTACTTGAACGATGCTGGGGGAGCGCGTGCCGGAAATTACGATACTAAGAACAGCCTCTCACATTCGGAAGCTGTTCGAGATACTCTCACAGCATCCAGACGGCCTCAAAGCAGCCAATGCGCTCAAAGCGTTAGCCGAAGCAACACAACTGACAACTTACGAGCAAGGCACATATGCCAGCACCGGCGGCAGACGCTTCGAAAAGATCGTAAGGTTTGCCACAGTAGACTGTGTCAAAGCGGGCTGGCTTTTAAAAGATAGAGGGATATGGACCATCACCGAAGCCGGTCGATTGGCGATGTCCGAATACCCAGATTCTGAAGCGTTTTATCGTGAAGCTATTCGCCTCTATCGCGCTTGGCGCGAAAGTACAGCGCCTGAAAAATTAATCGAGACATCCGACGATATCGAGCAGGATGAGATTGAATCTGTCGGCGACGCTCGGATCACATATGAACAAGCCGAAGAGCAAGCATGGGCCGAAATTGAAGCCCACATTCGTACGATGCTTCCATACGACTTTCAGGAGATGGTTGCAGATCTTCTGAAGGCGCTAGGCTACCATATTGCTTGGGTATCACCGCCAGGCAAAGACGGCGGCGTAGATATCATTGCTCACGTCGATCCCCTTGGAACTCAATCTCCACGAATAAAAGTTCAAGTAAAACGGGTCGCAAATAAGGTTGACCTACAAACCCTGAACTCCTTCTTGGCAATCATTGAAACTGACGATGTTGGACTCTACGTATCGACCGGCGGCTTCACAAAAGATGCCGAAGAAGCAGCACGTAGGCAAACGGCAAGAAAGATAACACTAATTGACTTGAACCGGTTAGTGGACCTTTGGATCGAAGCTTACGAAAAACTCGACGAAAAAGCTCGAAGGCGATTACCACTATCTCCGATCTACTTCCTAACCCCGGAAGTCTAGGTTACTAACATCCCACCACACTGACATGCCCCTGCTTCCCGTAATCGAGCAGAACCTTGTCGCGCGTGATCAGTGTGGCGCCGAGGTCGCGCGCAGTCGCGGCGACGATCCTGTCGGCGGGGTCGCGCGGCGGCTTGCCGGGCAGAAACGACGAGGCAATCAGAAGCTCCGGCGCCATATTGGCCAGTTGCATCGACGGTAGTGCAAGCACTGCAGCAAACCATCGCTCTGGCGTCGTGGTCATTTGCAAACGCTTGCGCGCGACAAGAAGGCCGATTTCCCAGGCGGTAATGGGCGAGACGAAGGTCTGTGCCCCGTCGGCGGCGGCATCGCGCATAACCTTGAGCGACGCCTCTGATAGTCGTTCGCCCTCGGCAATCCAGATCACCGCACAGGTGTCGAGCAGCAGAGGCCTCATGATCAATCCGGTTCCGCCCATGAGGGATCGGCAGGCTTGGTGAGATCGACGCCCGGAGCGACCTTGGTCATTCCCTTGAGAGCACCATGCAAAGGATGGTTTGATGCACCTTCGCTCACCGCCCTGGACAATTCTTTCAGTTTCGAAGCAGGATTGGTAACACGCCGGAATACTAGCCGCTGGCCAGTCATATCTACCTGCTCGCTTTCAAAGCCGGCATCCAGCCATACTCGTGTCATCACACTATTGGTCGGGTTGTTGCTCCACCATGGCCGGTGCTTGTGGGCCGACGCCGGAAGCGTTGCAGCCGTAATCCGCTCGATATCAGCGAACGACATCGGAACACGTTCCACGCTCTGCTTCCTGAGGAATTCCCCCAAGCGATCATATTTCGACATGCGAGCCTCCATTGCTTGTAACTATTATAACTTAATATTTCTACCTTTCAATAGTTACTATGAGGCAACCTTCCAAGCTACCGCAGACCAATGGGCCGCCGCATTATGACCAAGACGCGCGTCTGCCGCCGACACTCAACGAGCACCGCGTCGCGAGAAATTCGGGTTGCTCGTCACACCAAAAGCCCGGCCATTGCGCCGGGCTTTTTTGTTGCCTGTTTCAGGCCGGCGCCACCGGGGAAGCGTCATCGCTCAGCGAGCACGCCAGGATCGCCATCAGGAGCCCGGGAAACCGCGCTTCGATATCGGCCGCCCGCACCGTGTTTTGATGCTCGACGCCTTTCTTGCTGGTCTGGATCAGACCAGCCTCGCGCAGCACGCGAAAATGGTTCGACAGAGTGGACTTGGCGATGGTCGGGCATGGCGACGCTGCCGTGCAGGACAGGCAGCCGCTCTCCTGCAGCAGGCCCCGGACGATCTGCAGCCGGATGGGATCAGCCAGCGCAGAGAGCACGCCGGCCAGCGTGATGTCCTTGGTCGCGGGGTGAACGAACTGAACCATAAAAAAGATATAGGCGCCCCCTTGCGTTGGTTCAATAGTTCCATATTTCCGAACAATTGAAGCATCCAAGAGGGATCACGACCATGACCAAGACGTTTGAAAGCAAAGTTGCCCTGGTGACCGGCGGCTCAAAAGGCATCGGCGCTGAAATCGCCATCCAGCTCGCCGCCGGAGGCGCTGCCGTCGCCGTCAATTACGCGTCCAGCAAGAAGGGCGCCGACGAGGTTGTCGCGAAGATCACCGCCAAGGGCGGCAAGGCCGTCGCCGTGCACGGCAATCTCGCCGAGCCGGACGGCGCCAAATCCGTGGTGGCCGAGACGGTCAAGGCATTGGGGCCGATCGACGTTCTCGTCAACAATGCGGGCGTCTATGAATTCGCCCCTCTCGACAGCATTACGCCGGAGCACTTTCACAGGCATTTCGATCTGAACGTGCTCGGGCTGCTGCTTGCCTCGCAGGAAGCGGCCAGACACTTCAACCCCAATGGCGGCAGCATCATCAACATCTCATCGGGCGTCTCGACCATCACCCCGCCGGGCTCGGCCGTCTACACCGCGACCAAGGCCTCGGTCGATGCGATCACCTCGGTACTGGCGAAGGAGCTTGCGCCGCGCAATATCCGCGTCAATGCCGTCAATCCCGGCATGATTGCAACCGAGGGCGTGGTGTCAGCCGGATTCCATGAAGGCGACATGCGCAAGTGGATCGAATCCGTCACCCCGATGGGCCGCATCGGCAAGGTCGAGGAAATCGCCTCCGTCGTGACTTTCCTGGCTTCCGATGCTGCATCCTATGTGACCGGCGAAACGCTACACGTCACCGGTGGATTCAGGTAGCCCACCCGCTCTGCTGACGGTCTATCCGACATCGGCCAAAGGCGGTGCAATCGGCACCGCCTTTGCTTGTTGTCGCAAGGCCTTGATCTCGCTCTGCCTTAATCATCATCCCCGCCGGCCGGCGGCATCTGCGGCATCGACGGTGTCTGTATGCGATCCGGAGCCGAAGGTTGCGCACGCTCGCGCATTGGCGCTTGCCCACGCGTCATCGGCGCCTGATTGTTGGCTGACTGCGCAAAGAACACATCGTGGCAGGCGCGGCTCAATCGCGGGCCAGCGTTGCGCAGGCAGTTTTCAACGCGCCCCTCGTCCGGCATCGCCGAAGTACAGAGGCGAAACGCATCCGGCGTGCAGGCTTCGCGCTGTGCGTCGGTGCCGCGGGCCAAAGCCGCGGCGCTGGAACCCGCAATCAGCGCCACGGCGGTCGCCAAGCTTGTCAGAGTGTTTGCCATCAGTCCTGTCCTTACGACGTAACGACAGGTGAAATTCTCAGTGGCGCGCTCGGTTCCTTGCTGGCCGCTCACATGCTGCTGAAAATGCAGGCTTAAGCGCGCGTAACGACGGAGCGATCAGCTGGCAGGCTGAGCGCCTTCTTCGATCTCGTCCGTCCACACCTTGAAACTGACAAGGGTGTTGGGCCCGAATGTCTGCGTAATCGGTACATCCGCGGCATCGCGGCCCTGCGCTATCAGCACACGTCCGATGCGCGGGATATTGTTGCGGGCATCAAACGTGTACCAGTGGCCGCCGAGATAGGCTTCGAACCAACCAGCGAAATCACCGTCGGCCCATGGCTTCGGCATGCCGATATCGCCGAGATAGCCGGTGCAGTAGCGCGCGGGGATGTTCATGCAGCGGCAGAACGTGATGGCCAGATGGGCATAATCGCGGCAGACGCCCTTCCCCTCGTTGTAAGCATCCCAGGCGGTCTTGGTCGCGCGTGCATGCTCGTAACCGAACTGGATATGATTGTGCACAAAATCGCAGATTGCCTGCACGCGCGCCCAGCCAGGCGCGGTCCTCTCGAACAATTGCCAGGCAACGTCCGACAATCGATCCGTCTCGCAGTAGCGACTGCCCAGTAGATAAACGATCGTATCGGCCGGAAGATCCTCCACTGCGTGCTGCACGGCGGAAGGAACAATGACATCCGGCTTGCCGCTATCATTGACGATGCCGTCGGCTTTGAACGTGATGCGGCCTGTCGGCGCAACAATGCGGCTGCACCAGTTACCGAAGCCATCGCGATACGGCGTTATCGGAACAGCCGGACTCGTCGTGAGATAGTCTGGCACAACGACATCGGAGGCACGCGTGAAGTGCGTTCCCATCACGATCATGACAGGCGTCGGCTGCGGGAAATCATAGATCATCTCGTAGCCAACACGGATCTTCATGCAAAACACCTCATCCCTGCAAAATCGTTGTTTTCAAAAGCAAGACACCGCAAGCGTCGCACATTGCGTGACGATCTTGCGAGAAAACTCAGCGCAAGCGTCGGCCGGAACGTCATCGATGTCGGATACATCCTCGAAATAGCGACAAAACGTCCAATAACAAGACAACCGAAGCATTATTGACGAAATCCCGGACCGCGCAAAGAAATCGATAGCTAATGCCTGTGAATAGGCGCACGCTCAATATATGCCGGATCTCAGCATCGACATGCGCGCGTGACGACGAGATCGCGCCGTGAGACCGTTACTTTCAAACATCCTTTCCAGTTGAAAGGCCTTGGTCGGTTGATCCCGGCAGAGTCGTATGACGTCGTCACCGATGAGGAGATGATCGAGGGACTGTCCTTCGCCGGCTATCGGCGCACGGCGACCATGATCATCGTGCCAGGCGCGCCGCCCCATACGCGATCCATGGAAATGATCTCGATTGGATCGCTTGAACTGGCAGATGCGCAGCGCATTGATGCGAGTGCGCCATGACCGAAAGCCCGGTCGAACTCGATAGCCGCCGCGGTATGGCCGCACAGAAAGCCACCGACATCCGGCGAATTCTCGCCGAGGTCGAATCCAACGCCAAGGCCTTGCGCAAACGCCAGCAGGAGCTTGAAGAGCACCTCCTCACTGCACCTGCCACGACATGGCCGGAGGCTGCTGCAAAGGCACGCTACGTGCTCAATCTCTACGCTGCGTCGCTGAGTGTGCAGGATTCCCGCCACCGCGATCTGATCACGATCGTGCTGGACGATTTCACGCGGCTTGCCGCCAACGATTGATCCTATCTGTCACCGAACATTGCAGCTCCCGGCCGCAATCAATAATCGAAAGTCTCACCATGCAGAATCTCTTGCACCGTCACGTTCAAGTCGCAGAATCTCTTCGTCTCGGCGTTGAATCCGGCTGGTACAGCACCAAGATCAGCGGAACCTTTGTTACAGGCCCACATCCCACCGAAGCTGAATGCCTGCGCAAGATCGCCGAACTCAATCCTGTCGTGCCGAAGCGCAAGGCCTGAAGCGGGACAACGATGATGGCACTCACACACGGTGTTTTCCAAAGCTTCGAATATAATCGCATGGTCGTCCTGTTCTCGATGATGAATGACGCGACCGAAGTCGCATGCGCGATCAGCACCAGCGCGATGGACGAGCTTGAAAAGGCGACACGCACCAAGCCCGAACAGCGTGAGGAGCAATTCATCCGGCTGCGCGACCGCATCGAGGCCTGCGCGGCGCATAAATTCGCGAACGCCGAATTCGAGGGCAAGCCGCCCGGCATCGTTCTGCGCAGCATCGATTTCCGGTAACGTGTCCCGCTATTGAACCCTTCCTCCTCGCGGTGTGACCAACGCCAGTCACACGCGAGAGGTTAAGTCATGCGCCGCTTTCCAAGCCTGAGCCGTTGCGCCATCCGCATCCTGTTCGTTAGCCTGCTGGCAAGCGCAGCTCTACCTGTGGCGCAAGCTGCTGCCGATGACGCACAGCAATGTATGGATGCGGCCGGCGTCATCGCGATCGCGGCCTGCGACCGCGCCATCGCGTCAGGCAATTACCGTGGTCGCCAGCTCGCGGAGCTGCATTTCAACCGTGCCTTCGAATACAAGGAACGGCATGAGAGCGGCCCCGCCATGGCTGCTTTCGACGAAGCCATCCGCCTCAACCCGGGTTACGCCCGCGCCTATTTCATGCGCGGCAATCTCTGGCTCGCCCGCGGCGACAACGACCGCGCCATCAGCGACTTCAACGTCGCGCTGGATCTCGATCCCAACAATACCGATGCCTATGTCAATCGCGGTGTCGCCTGGTACGCCAGAAACGATAATGACCGGGCCATTGCCGATTACGATATGGCGATCCGCCTCAATCCGCAGGAAACGGGCGCCTACAGCAATCGCGGCGGTGCCTGGCTGGTGAAGGGCGATCACGACCGCGCGGTCGCCGATTTCAGCGAAGCGATCCGGCTCAGTCCAAACGATCCCTGCCCGATCTTCAACCGAGGCTTCGCATACAGCCTCAAGGGTGACAACGATCGCGCCATCGCCGACTACAGTGAGGCGATCCGCATCGCACCGACCTATGTGGCGGCGCTGACCAATCGCGGCGGCGTGTGGTCCGACAAGGGCGACAACGACCGCGCGATGGCCGATTTCAATGCGGCGCTGCGCATCGATCCGAAATACGCCAAGGCGCTCTATCTGCGCGGCATGACCCGACTGGAGACAGGCGACACCACGGGCGGCGCCTCCGATGTCGCAAACGCAAGGAAGATCGATCCGAAGGTCGGCTCATAGGTGACTGACTACGCGTCGCCTTCCCGGGCGACGCGCGCTTATCGATCAGTCGAGCTTGGCGACCACGATGAGGCGTTTCACTTCGCCGTTGCGATAGGCCTGCAGGAACTTGTTGTAGTCCCGGAACGAGACGCAGCCGTTAGAGTCGCCATTGGGGCCGAGCATGTAGGTATGGGCGAGCAGGCCGGTGCGGCCATAGATCGCGCCCTCTCCGCCCACCGGCGTCAGGCGCAGCGCCGCCACGCCATGGAACAGGGCCTCGCGCGGCTTGAGGTCGTAAATATGCGGCGGGGTTACACCGCGCATTTTCTCATGCGCGTAAGCGGGATTATCGAGACGGTTGCCGAGGCCGGAATGCGCTTCCAGCTTGGTGCCGTCAGGCATGTACACTTTGCGTGCGGAGATATCGTAGACTGCGGTGGTACGATCGCTCAGGGTCGGCTCATTGCTGGCCGCGGCATCGGTGCCGTTGGTCAGCACACCGCCATCGGAGCCGGCATAAGCGAGCACGGGGCCGGATTGCGGAGCGTTGCCGCCGAACAGTTTTTCGAAGACGTTGAAATTGCCGGACTTGGGCTGTGCCGCCAGCGCCAGCCGCGCCTTCTGCACCAGCGAGTCGTGGCCGTAGGCGCCGCCCTTGGCAGCACGGGCCTGTGCGACGGGCTGTTGCGGCGGCGCTTCGGCGACCTGCGGCGCGGAGGCCGTACGGGCATCGGAAGGCCGTGCCGCAGGCATCGGAATGCTGTCGACGAGCTGGCGCACCGTCGGTGCCGGCTGCATCAGCGCGACTTCCTGCGGCTTCGCAGCCGGTGCAGGAACCACGGACTGGGTAGCCGGCGTGCGCTTGACGAAACGCTCGGGCGCGGCGCCCATCGAATAGGTCGGGTCGAACCAGGCGACTTCGCGCTTCGGCTCGGTCTGCGCGGCAGCGAGCGGCGCATTCACGGCCGGCTCGAAACGCTCGGTGAATGACGTACGGTGTTCGGCGCGTGAGAAGCGGCCGTCGAAGCGCTCGGCGAAGGACGACTGGCCGACGCCTGCATCACTGCCGAGATTGGCGGAGACCATCGCAGGCTCCACGCCATTCTGGAAAAGCTTGCCGGCGAGCGTCCATCCACCGGTCAATGCGACGGCGGCAAGCGCTGCGCCGGTCACGAACATGCGTGAACTGGATTTCGACACCTGATGCTGGCCCCGGCGCGAGGATGCAGAATGGTTCAACGCACGTTTACTGCTGCTCATACGCCTGACGTCCAACACACGTTTACTAAGCTCCCTGCCCGTTGTGCCTGACGAGACACACAGGTCTCCAAAAGCACCGCGCAGGGATGCGAAACGCCATTAAGGCGAGTTTTAGTTAAATGCGGATTAATTGGAGGTCCCCCACCGATACCTACCTAAAGGCCTGCCAATCATGGCCTTTTTGAGTAAGTCACAGGACAAAGTCGGGGAACCTGCGAGAGCTTTCTGGGGCTCTCGCAGGCCGGTTTCAGGCGCGCTGGGGTTTTGGGTCACGCCCGGCCCGAATTTTTGGCGCGCTGTGATTAGGCCATTGGCCTAGCGTGGGGCTGGTGCGCGTGGAACCGCGCTGGTTTTGAGGTATTCAGGTAATCAAAACGGGTGATATGGGCCTGCAAAAGCCGCTGGATGATCGCGCCTTAGTAGTTCAGCTTCGGATACCAGTCGGTGCCCCGCCCCTCCGGCGTAACGTCCAGAATCGTCCAGAGCGGCATCAGGTCCGGTGCGCCGCGCGGGTCCTGGCCGGGATCGGCCGTGGACCCATCCATCTCACCGCTCCAGAAATGGCGAATCTTGCCGCTGCGGCGGGTGAAGACGTTGAAGGCCGCGTCGTCGCCGCCGTCCTTGGTCAAGCCGTGATAATCGCGGCTGAATTCGCCTGACGTGTCCGAGAACAGCGGCAGATAGTGCCAGCCACGCTGCTTCTTGAAGGCGACCAGCCGCTCGATGGGCGAGCGCGCCACGATGGCCAGCGCGACGCGCTGGGTGATGTCAGGCACCTCGCCGTCCCAGGCCGACAGCAGCGACGTGCACATCGGGCACGGCTTCTCGCGCTGCGGCCCATACATGTAGGAGTAGACGACGAGCGTCTGCTTGTCGCCGAACAGGCCCGCGAAATTCACCGGGCCCTTCTCGCCGATGAAGTCGTAATCCCTGGTCACTTCGCCGCCATCCGGCAGCGCACGACGCAACTCCGCGACGCGCTCGATCTGGCGCCGCAACTCGATTTCCTCGATGAGCAGCGCATTGCGCGCCTCACGGTATTCACGGCTTTCATTGGGATAGCGAAAGCCGGCCTTCTTCACGAGTTCGGCCGCAGGTATCAGGCTGGAACCGGTCATGACATGATTCTCCCTTGTTGAATTTCGGCGTGCTCCGTGTGAAAGACGTTCCGGGACGGGCCAATCCGACATAACGATCCGCAAGTTCATCACGCACAGCTTCGTGAACAGCCAGAACACGCATGACGGTCATTGACGCGCAGTGCGTGGATGCCCATGAGTGCGCCATGCGCCTGTTTCATTTCAGCGAAGAGAATAACATCGAAGTCTTCATGCCGCAGCGGGCGAAGATTGCGACACCTCGCGCTCAGGGGCAGGAGTGGCTAAATGGCCCCCTGGTCTGGGCGATCGATGACTGGCATGCGCCGATGTATATGTTTCCGCGCGACTGCCCGCGTATTTTTGTCTGGCCGACTGCGACGACAACGCCGCAATACCTCACCGCCTACAAGAAGATGACCTCCTGCCGCATGGTCGCGCATATAGAGCTCGGCTGGCTGGACCGTCTCTCCCACACCGTCATCTATCGTTACGAACTTTCGCCCGACGGGTTCGAGACGCTAAACGATGCGGGCATATGGATATCGCGCGCGCCATCCATGCCGCTGAACGTCGAGCGGATCGACAACATCGAAAAGGCGCTGGAAGCCGCCGGCGTCGAGTTGCGCGTCCTGCCGTCCCTGAAGACGCTCGCGCCTTTGTGGAAGACATCGCTGCATGTCAGCGGCATTGGCCTCCGCGATACATGAGGACCGACCGGGCTGCCTCAAACCCACCAAGGATGCCTGGACGTTCAGGAGCCGTAGGATCGCAGAGCGTCTTCGCGAAATCCATCGCTCGTTGTCGCGATGTGCGGCGGGCATCGCTTCGGCGCGATGCGCCGAAGATCGACCCATCCTGTCATTGCCCACGAGCCTAGGCCGCAGTATCTGCCTTCGCACGGCAATGACTGACCACGACGCGATTGCGGCCCTCGGCATGGGTGCGCAGACGCTCGCTGATCGCATTGGAAATATCGACCGCATCGGCCGCAAAGCGGCGCTGCATGTCGGCCGCGATCAGGCGCTCCGAAAACTCACGGATCGCCAAGGTCGTGGCCATTCCCGTGCAGAGAATAGCGATCGCAATAAGCGTCGTCCGCCGCGTCTGAGGCGCCAGCAAATCACGCAATGCCATTCCGTATTCCCCGAACCTGATCCCGCCCCGATAATGGACACTTGACGACATCCTTAATCATGGATAATAAATATCCACGATAAGAATGGAATGAAACCATGAAGATGAGCGACGGGGTCGAGCAGGCAATCCACAGTGTGGCGATGCTCGCCGGCCTGCAATCGAACGGCGTGTTGTCCGCCGGCGCCCTCGCCGAATTCCATGGCGTGTCCACCAGCTACCTCCTGAAACACCTGCAGGCGCTTTCGGGCGCCGGCCTGCTCGTCGCGCAGCCCGGCCCGACCGGCGGCTATCGCCTTGCCCGGACGCCAGACCAGATCACCTTGCTCGATGTCGTCCTTGCCGTTGAGGGCAGTGCACCTGCCTTCCGCTGCAGCGAAATCCGTCAGCGCGGCCCCAATCCGCTGCCCGGCAAGCCGACGTCGCCATGCGGCATCAATGCCGCGATGCTGCGCGCCGAGCGCGTCTATCGCGACGAGCTGGCCAAGGTGAGCATCGCCGATGTGCTCGGCGATCTCCGCGCCAAGGATACCGACGGCGCCATCGCCGCGCGCGGCTGCGCCTTTCTCGAACTTAACGAACGACGCCGTAACGCCAACTGAAACCTGAAACCGCACACCAAGGAGAAAAACCATGCAAGCCCGCCTCAACATCGCCAAGGCCGCCCCCGACGCCTACAAGGCCGTCGCCGCGCTCGATCAATATGTCGTCAAGGAGAGCGGCCTCGAGCCCGCGATCGTCCACCTGATCAAGCTTCGCTCATCGATCATCAATGGCTGCGCCTTCTGTGTCGATATGCATGTGAAGGAATCCCGGCACGACGGTCTCAGCGAGCAGTGGATCAACATGATGTCGGTCTGGCACGAATCGACGGTCTATACGCCGCGCGAGCGCGCCCTCCTCGCCTGGGTCGATGCCGTCACGCTGATCGCGCAGACGCGCGCGCCCGATGCCGATTATGAAGCGCTGCGCGCGCATTTCTCTGAAGACGAATGCCTCAAGATCACCGTGGCGATCGGCGCCATCAATGTCTGGAATCGTCTTGCTGTCGGCTTCCGCATTCCACATCCGATCGAGAAGTCGAAAGCTGCTGCCTGAGCCCACACTTCAGCAGACGATAGACAAGCAAAAGGCCGGGTTGAATATTTCAACCCGGCCTTTTCTGGTTTCTGCTTGGCCCGGCCGATGGGTCAGGCAATGTGGCTAAAGGTCAGAACAGTTTCGCACCCGAAGCGTCCACGACACGGCCCCAGCGGGCATAGTCGTCCTTAATCGTCTTGGCGAAAGCCGCCTGCGTCGAAGTCGTAATGCTGAGGCCCTGCTTTTCCAGGCGGTCACGCACATCCGGCAGCGCGCCAATACGCACCACTTCAGCATTCAGACGATCAACGATGGCGTCGGGCGTCCCTGCAGGCACCACGAGGCCGAACCACGAGTCCACGACGAAATCGGACACGCCTGCTTCCGCCGGCGTCGGCACATCGGGAAGCTGCGCCGAGCGCTCGCGGCTGGTGATCACGAGACCCTTGACCTTGCCGTCGCGGATCTGCGGCGCCAGCACCGTTAGCGTATCGAAGGACAGGTTCACCTGGTTTCCGAGCAGTGCGTTGACGGCCGGCGCGCTGCCCTTGAACGGCACATGGAGCAGATCCGTATCGGTCAGGCTCTTGAACAGTTCGCCGCTCAGATGGCAGAGCGTGCCGGGTCCGCACGACGAGTATGTGAACTTGCCGGGCTCGCGCTTCGCAGCCGCGACAAGCTCCTTGACGCTCGAAACCGGCGTATCGGGGCTGGCCGCGAGTACATAGGGCACCGAAGCCAGCAACGAGACCGGCGTGAAGCTCTTGAAGGGATCGAAGGCGATGTTCTTGTTGATATGCGGCAGGATGGTGAGCTGTCCCGCAGGCGCCAGCGACAGCGTGTAGCCGTCCGGATCGGCCTTGGCGACAGCGTCGGCGGCGATGGCCGTACCGGCGCCGGCCTTGTTCTCGACCACGACAGTCTGCTTCAGCGCCTCGCCGAGCTTGTCCGCATAGACCCGCGCCGTGATGTCCGCGGCGCCGCCCGGCGGAAACGGAACGATCAGCTTGATCGTCCGGCTCGGCCAGTTGTCAGCGAAGGCCCCCGTTGCGCCGGAGACCAGCAGCACTGCCGCGAAAGCACCTGAGAGGAAGCGAGAAGACATAGCGGACCGCACGGTCGTATTCCTTATAATCGATGATGAGAGTATTCTGGCCGAGGCTCGCAGGAGGTTTCGCAATGATTTCAGCGATATGCGAGGCACGTCTGTTGTCACTGAAGATGTCATCGCGACCGGTTCCCTACAAGGAAACGCCTTTGCAAATGCAACCGGGCTGGTGGTGGATTGCTGTCGCCGAACAAGTCCTTGTGAGAAGTTGCTTCTCTTGGCGGAACTATTCGACCGCGGCACCATATGTTCTGATCAGGCCGTCGGAATCGGAGCGCGCCATGACCGAACTGAGCCATTCGACCGAGAAGAGCCGCTATCTCAACGCCCCGAAACGCCCGGACTTCACGCTGGACCAGGACTGGGGCTCCTATTCGGCCGCCGAGCATGATCGCTGGGACCGCCTGTTCGCCCGCGCGCAGACCGTCCTGAAAGGCCGGGCCTGCGACGAATTTCTCGCCGCGCTGAATACATTGCAACTATCAGAGTCAGGCATTCCCGATCTGGAGAAACTGAGTGCACGTCTAAAGCCGTTGACCGGCTGGCAGATCGTGCCGGTCGCCGAACTGGTGCCCGACGAGATCTTCTTCGATCATCTGGCCAATCGCCGCTTCCCGGCCGGCGCCTTCATCCGTCCCGAACACGAAATGGACTATCTGCAGGAGCCCGACATCTTCCACGACGTCTTCGGCCACGTTCCGCTGCTGGCGAATCCGATCTATGCCGATTTCATGGAGGCCTATGGAAAAGGTGGCCAGCGTGCGATGGCGCTCGGCCAGCTGAAAAACCTGGCGCGATTGTACTGGTACACGGTGGAGTTCGGACTGATGAACAGCACGGACGGCTTGCGCATCTTCGGTGCGGGCATTCTGTCGTCAGCAACAGAGTCGGTCTTCGCACTGGAAGACCCCTCGCCGAACCGGATCACGTTCGACCTCGAACGCGTGATGCGGACAAACTACATCATCGACGATTTCCAGCAGAGCTATTTCGTCATCGAGAGCTTCGAGAAGCTGCTGCAGGACAGCTATCAGGATTTCGGCCCACTCTATACCCGCCTGGCCAAGGCAGACGACATCGCGGCCGACGAGGTGACCCCTGAGGATCACGTCATCAGCCGCGGGACGCTGGACTATTTCAAGCGCAAGCGCGCGTCAGCCGTTCATTGACTGGATGCGGAACTTGGCCGGCGATGCGCCGAAGCGACGGCGGAAGCTGCGGTGGAAGTATGAGAGTTCGTTGAAACCACAGGCAGCCGCGACTTCGCTGATCTTCAGGCTGCACTGCCGGTCGCCGGTCAGCATGCTGCGGGCCTTTTCGAGCCTCAACTCCATGATGCGATCGGTGATGCTGAGGCCGGAGCCCTGCAGCAGGTCCTGCACGTAGCGGACGGACAGGCCGAGCTTCTCGGCAACCACCCGGGTCGAGAACTGCTGGTCGGCAAAGCTCTCATTGATCTGGCTGATCACACTGGCGATCCGCGCACCGCGCAGGCCGCCGACTTCGGTGAGGTTCACGGAGTCCGGCTTCTCGATGCTGTGCGCCTTGGCGCGATCGGATCCGAAGTCTGAGTGGCTGCTGAATGCGAGATTTGTGTTTTCCATGTTCCCAATCACCGCCCATTTCAATGTGTGCGATGATAGGTCGTCGGGACCCCTGACTTTGGTTCAACGCCGACGGCGAAATTTATCATCACTGTAAACGACGCCGCCGCCCGC
>NZ_JBGMOE010000005.1:14766-160909 GCF_041424195.1 Tardiphaga sp.
TGGTTCAACGCCGACGGCGAAATTTATCATCACTGTAAACGACGCCGCCGCCCGCGGTTGCGACCGGTACGCCGTGGTCGGGGGTCATCGTGTGGCCCCACATCGCGGCCCCCAGTAGTACTTCCAGGTGAGACCGAGCGGCGACATCCGCTCACAATGCGACGCCGAGTGCGCGATCCTGCACAAATGAAGCGCGCGGGACCACGACGTGCGCGGTATTTCCCTACATGGTCGGAGTCGAAAAGACGCGCGACGCAGCTCCAATTCCTGGAAGGCCGCCGCCGCACCTGCAAGGAACGGACATGAAGCAGCTTCTTCTCGGCACCATCGGCATCCTCGGCCTCGGCAATGCCGCCATCGCCGCCGACATACCGGCCCGCGCCTATACCAAGGCCCCCGCTGTCGATCCCGCCTATAACTGGACCGGGTTTTACGCCGGCGTTCATGCCGGCTACGGCCTCGGCGGGACCGAATGGCAGATCCTGAATATCCGAACCGACGGCGCGCTCGGCGGCGTTCAGGCCGGCTACAATCAGCAGATCGGCAACCTGCTGCTTGGCATCGAGGCCGACATCAGCTTCAGCGGCATCAAGGGCAATCGCACGCTGAACATTCTGAACCAGGCCACCCTGTCCCAGACGTCGCAGATAAGCTGGCTGTCAACCGTGACCGGGCGCATCGGCTTCGCCAATGGCCGCTGGCTCACTTACGCCAAGGGCGGATTCGCCTGGGCCAATGAAGATCACGGCTACGACGTTCAGGTTTCAGTACCGGGGCCCGACAGGATCACACTGTCAGGCAGCGAGACGCGGCGGGGATGGGTCGTCGGTGCGGGCATGGAATATGCCCTCGCCAACCACTGGTCGCTTCGCGGCGAGTACAATTTCATCAACTTCCCCGACCACGATTTCGATCTCAGCGGTACGCGGGCCTCCACCGGGCCGATCTCCTCCACGGCGTTCACCAAGCAGACGGTGCATCTCGTCAAGCTCGGCGCGAACTACCAGTTCGGCGCTCCCGATGCCGCCAAGCCGATCCCGCCGCTGCAATATGCACAGACAGGATTCGACTGGACCGGGCTCTATCTCGGCGCACAGGCCGGCTACGGATCTGGACAGGGCGACTGGCGCGACTACACGCCAGTTGGCAAGTTCTCGATGACCGGCGGCTTCGGCGGCGGCCAGATCGGTGCCAATGTGCAGCTCGGCGTGATCGTCATGGGTGTCGAAGGCGAACTGGTCGGCGGCAATGTCGGCGGCGCTACCCGCATCAACATCGGCGGCGATCTCAACATGAGCTCGCGCACCGACTGGCTGGCGATGGCCACGGCGCGCATCGGCATGGTGACCAACGAGCGCTGGCTGACCTATCTCAAGGGTGGTGTCGCCGTCGCCGGGGATCATCATGCCATATCAGCGGTGTCGGGCCCGACGTTCGTAAATCTCGATGGATCCCGCATCCATACCGGCTACGTGGTCGGTGCCGGCGTGGAATACGCCTTCGCACCAAACTGGTCCGTCAAGGCGGAGTATAACTACATCGGCTTTGGCCATGACAACGCGAGCCTCGAAGGCGTGATCAATGCCCCTCCGATGGTCGGCTCCTATTATTTCAATGCCGATATTGCGCAGACCATGCAGCTCGGCAAGATCGGCGTGAACTATCACTTTGCGCCATGAGCGCGACAGCCGACCACCATCGCGCCATCGCGCGCATGGTGGTCGCGCTTCCTAGCGCGGCAACATCTCCGGTGGCGGCGACCGGTCCAGCACGTCACCTTTGGCGCCGTCCAGCAGGTTCAGTTCGACATTCTCCACGACCAGCGGGCCGCGTTTGCGCGTGAGGTCGGCCACTTTCTCGATGTTGGCAAAAGCCGCCCGCCATTCCGGATTGGCTGCGGCATTTTGTTCACCCACCAGCAACAGCTTGCCGGACAGCTGCTCTGCGCTCGGCTCCGGCATATTCACCCAGCGAATGCGCTGGGTGCGCTGGAAGACGCAGGTCCCTTTCGGCAGATAGAAGGTGAGCCAGCCTGTGGTTCCGTAATCGGGCGCCACGACGCATGTGGCCCCCACACGGGCGCGGACTGCCTCGACGTCGGCCGCCAGTTCGACGAAGCCCACGCCAATGCTGCGTACTGTCGCGTCACGCTTGTAGCCGGACAGCAGACCCGTATTGGCCTGCACCACCAGTGCCGTGAACAAGACGACGCCGGTCGGCCCCGCCCAACGCAGGCAGAAATCCACCGTGCGCTGCTCGCGCGGCTTCCATTGTACGACGGTGGCTCCGGCGGCAGCGATGATGGCCAGCGTCGGATAGACCGGCGCGAACCAGTTGGCCTCGACACGGCTGTGCAGCGCATGCCAGCCGAAATACAGCACGATGACCCAAAACATCGCATTCAGCAGCACCCGCGCCGGCCACGCGCCGGGCTTGCGGATCGCCAGCGCGTAGAGGCCCATCACACCGAGAATGAAGACCAGCGGCGTCGCGAAGGCGAATTGGGTCGGGATCAGCTCCGCGATGAAAGCCGGATTGAAATGATCGATCCGGGCCCGTCCGAGTTGCTTGATGAAGGACACCCAGCCATGTTCGGCATTCCAGAACAACACCGGCGAGAACACCGCGAGCGCCACGAGGCCGCCGAGATAGGGCCATGGCGAGACTAGCCAGCGCCGCATCTTCGGCACGACGATGAGCCAGATCAGGATCGCCGGTCCGAAAAACAGCGCGGTATATTTCGACAGCAGCGCCACACCGACGGCGACGCCCACAGCGAGCCACCACGCGCCCTGCCCTGTGGCCAGTACCTGGGCGAGCGCCAGCGACACGAAGCTCGACGCGACCAGCACCGGCGCGTCCGGCGTGACGATCATCAGTCCGACCGACGTGATCATCGTCGCATTGAGCAAAATCACCGCCGTTGTCGCGACCCGCTGACCGCCGAACAGCAGTTCGGCCGTGCGATACACCGCCCAGCTCATCGGCAGCGCCAAAAGCACCGAGACCACACGCACACCGAATTCGGTATCGCCGGCAATCATGGTGCCGAGCCGGATCACCACTGCGACCATCGGCGGATGATCGTAGTAACCGCCCGCCAGATGTTTCGACCACATCCAGTAATAGGCTTCATCGAAGGTCAGCGGTGTCCATGCGGCCGCCGCGAGCCGCAGCAGCACCAGGCCGACGACGACAGCCGCGGTGCCGCGCACCAGCCGCAATTCCTGTGCGGTCATCCCGCGATCACCGCTTGCGCCAGACAAACAGGCCGGACATCGCGTAGTTCCACACCACGCCCATCAGCGCGCCGGCAGCGCCCGCCAGCCACCAGATCGGCTCCTGGTCGAAGACCGACCAAGCTACGCCGACATTGGCGAGCAGCCCCACGCTGCAGACCACGTAGAAGATCAACAGACCGCGCAGGATGCCAAAGCCCTTCAGGCGCTGGTCGCGATAGGTGAGGAAATTGTTGAGCAGGAAATTGCTGGTCATCGCGCAAAGCGCTGCGATGGCCTGCGCCTCCGCGAATGGCCGATCGAAGAACTCGAGCGTGACGAACAACACTGCGAAATGCACGAACAAGCCGATCGAGCCGACCAGCGCGAACAGCAGGAAGCGCAGCGACACGGTATCGTTGGTCAGCTTCGCCAGCACGAGGCCCAGAAAATCCAGCGCCACCATGGAGTCGAGCTTGCTCTCGCCATGCAGTCGCGAGCCGAAGGTGTAGGGCACTTCGATGATACGCAGATCGCCGTGCGCGGTCGCCACGACGTCGAGCAGGATCTTGAAGCCCTGCGTCGAGAGTTGCGGCGCCAGTTGCTCGAAGCGATCGCGGCGGATCATGAAGAAACCGCTCATCGGGTCGGCGATTTTCACGCGCAGCACGCGCTGCGCCACAGCGGTCGCGAATTTGCTGGCGCCAAGCCGCTGCTGGTTGAAACTGTCGGCACTGCCGCCTTCTATATAGCGGCTGCCTATCACGAGTTCGGCGGCGCCGCTCTCGATCAGGCCGAGCATCTTGCCGAGCTGGGTCTCATCGTGTTGCAGATCGCCGTCGATCACCGCCGCGCAGGGCGCGCTGGAGGCCAGCATCCCTTCGATGCAGGCGCCGGACAGGCCACGCCGCCCGATGCGCCGGATACAGCGCACGCGCGAATCGACACGTGCCAGGTCACGCACCACTTCGGCGGTGCCATCTGGCGAATTGTCGTCGACGAAAATGACTTCCCAGGAAATCCCGACCAGCGCCGCGTCCAGCCGCTGCACAAGAGTGGCGACATTGCCGCGTTCGTTGAAAGTGGGGACGACGACGGACAGCTGCAGCGGAGCGCCCGCCTGCAATATCTGTCCGGGCCCCGGTCTGATGGCTTCGTTCATGGCGCCAGCATATATCTGCCGCGCCGGACCCTGCCAAGGCGGACAGGGGAATGGCGAGGCTTTAACGCGTGCCGGAACGAGCCGTCAGAGGGGGAATGGCCAAAAGTGGCCCCAAAATGCCAACGACCCCGAACAACAGGCGCACGTACATCCGGCGCACCAAGCTATTCAAGGTCGTTCCAGCGCCGGAGCTGTTAAGCATCGACGTCGCCGTTACAGACAAGATAGGGATGCTGGAGACGTTCCGCAAGGGTATCCCGCACAGGTTTCAACGCCACATTGCGGCCGCAAACACCGCACCCTGACACCATTCTGTTGCTGGCGAGCTATAGCCAGCCTCGCGGGTGCCCGTTACCTTGCCTCGGTCAACAGCGGCGCGTTCGCGTGGTTTTCTCGGGCGGAAGCCCGCCTGAACCGCGACCATGATCGTCTCCGCACATGATCATCGGAGATGCCATGCGACGCTCCCTCGGACCATGCCTGTTCGCTGCGTCGCTGACGCTGGCATCCTTCGGCGCCAGCCATGTCATGGCGCAGACAATCGACACCGTCACAACGCCGCTGCTGTCCGATTCGCGCGTCATGGCTGCGCTCGATGCCATCAAGGCCGACGATGCCCGCACCCTGAAAGAGCAGATCCGGATCACCGAAATTCCCGCGCCTCCGTTCAAGGAGAACGTGCGCGGCAACTACATTATGTCACGGTTTCAGGAACTGGGCTTCAAGGACGCGGCGATCGACGTCGAAGGCAATGTGATCGCCCGGCGCAAGGGCACCGCCGGAACGCCGAAGCTGGTCATCTCCGCACATCAGGACACGGTCTTTCCCGAGGGGACCGACGTCACGGTGAAGGAAAAGGACGGCGTTTATCTGGCGCCCGGGATCGGTGACGATGCCCGTGGGCTCGCGGCACTATTGTCCTTAATGCAGACCCTCGACGCCCAGCAGATCTCGACGGTCGGGGACATCATCTTCGTCGCCAGCGTCGGCGAAGAAGAGCTGGGCAATCTGCGCGGCGTCAAAGCCCTGTTTCGCGATAATAAGGATATCGACGGCTTCATCTCGATCGACGGACTCGGCGTCACGCGCATCGTCAACCAGGGAACGGGAAGCCACCGCTACGAGATGATTTTCAAGGGTCCGGGCGGTCACAGTTTTCAGGAGTTCGGCCTGCCGAGCGCGACCCATGCACTGGGTCGCGCAGTCGCGAAAATCTCGGAACTGCAGACACCTGCAGATCCGAAAACCACCTTCACGGTCGGAACGGTGAGTGGCGGCACATCCGTCAACGCCATTGCGGCCGAAGCACGCATGACGATCGACATGCGATCGAACTCGACCGAAGAGCTATTGAAACTCGAAGCGAAGCTTCTCGATCAGGTCAAGGACGCAGTTGGTGAAGAAAACAAACGCTGGGGATCGGACAAGATCACTGTCGAGATCAAGCTGATTGGCGACCGTCCGGCCGGCGTTGTCGCAGAAGACTCTCCCCTCGTGCAGGCGACCGCGCGCGCCGTGACCGCGCTGACCCGCGCGCCCCATGTCACCTTTGCCGGCTCGAGCACGGACTCCAATCTCGCGATGTCGCTCGGCATTCCTGCGGTGACCATCGGCGGCGGCGGCCAGGGCGGCAACTGGCATTCGCGCAATGAATGGTACAAGCCCGTGGATGCGTATATCGGGCCGCAAAACGCGCTGCTGACCATGCTGGTGCTGACCGGTATGGAGGGCGTGACCAAGCCGATGCTGCCGGCGCGGCACTGAGTAATACGGCGAATACTGAAAGGATCGGCCTCACAATGGTTGCGAAATCCGGACAAATCCGTATCGGCATCGGCGGCTGGACCTTCGAGCCCTGGCGCGGGACCTTCTATCCAGAGAAGCTGACGCAGGCCAAGGAGCTCAGCTATGCCGCGTCCAAGCTGACCTCGATCGAGATCAACGGCACCTATTACGGCTCGCAGAAACCGGAGAGTTTTCGCAAATGGGCGCGCGAGGTGCCAGAGGATTTCGTGTTCTCGCTCAAAGGCCCTCGCTTCGCAACCAATCGCCGCGTGCTCGCCGAAGCCGGGGACAGCGTGAACCGGTTCTACGATTCCGGCGTGCTCGAACTCGGCGACAAACTCGGACCCGTGCTGTGGCAATTCGCGCCGACCAAGAAATTCGACGAAGCCGATTTCGGGAAGTTTCTCGAATTGCTGCCGGCCGAACTCGGTGGGCGCAAGCTGCGCCATGTGGTCGAGGTCCGTCACGACAGTTTCTGCGTGCCGGCTTTCATCGCGCTGTTACGTCAGTTCAAGACCCCGGTGGTGTTCTCCGAACACGCGACCTACCCGGCCATCGCCGATGTCACCGGCGACTTCGTCTATTTGCGTTTGCAGAAGGGCGAGGACAGTATCAAGACCGCTTATCCCCCGAAGGCGCTGGATGCCTGGGCCAAGCGTTTCGAGACCTGGGCCGCCGGCGGCGAGCCGACAGACCTGCCGCGCGTCGACGACGCCAAGATCAAGAAACAGCCGCGCGACGTGTTCGCCTATGTGATCCACGAGGCCAAGGTGCGTGCGCCGCATGGCGCCATGGCGCTGATCGAGCGGTTAAAGTAACGCCCACGGGCGCTACTTAATCCAGCTTGATCCCAGCCTCGCGGATCAGTTTTGTCCAGGTCGCGTGTTCGGATGCGATAAAGCCGTCGAGCCTGTCGTCGGGCATATCCCAGGGCTCGCCGCCGCTCTTCTCGAAGCGCTCCTTCAGATCGGGCAACACCGCCCGAATATCCTGACGCAGTTTTGCGATCACCGCCGGCGGCGTTTTGGCCGGCACGAAGATGCCGAGCCATGAATCGACATCAAGGCCCGGCACACCTGCTTCCGCCATGGTCGGCACGTCGGGCGCCAGCGGACTGCGCTTCGACGACAGGACCGCGATGCCCCTGACTTGACCTGACTGCACATAAGGCAGCCCGGCGGCAATCGAGTCGAAGAACAGGTCGATGCGGCCCGCCAGCAGATCGGCGAAAGCAGGCGGAGAGCCTCTGTAAGGCACCTCCTGCAGCTTGACGCCGGCGGATTTCATGAAGGCCGCGGCCACCAGTTGCTGGCCGGTCCCGACGCCGGCGGTCGCCACGGTGATCGACCCCGGCTTGTCCAATGCGGCAGCAACGATCTCCTTCGGCGTCTGCTGCGGCAGATCCTTGCGGCCAACCATCACGTAGCCAAATTTGTAGACCAGCGCGACCGGGACGAAATCCTTGAGCGGATCGTAGGCGAGCTTGGCGTAGAGCGCGGAGTTGAAGGCCATGTTGGAGAGGCCACCGATCATCAGCGTGTAACCATCCGGATCGCTCTGGGCCGCAGCCTGTGTGCCAACGACGGTGCCTGCCCCGGGCTTGTTCTCGACAAAGAACGCCTGCCCCGTTCGCTTCGCCAGCGCGTCGGCGAGATGCCGCCCGACCAGATCGTAGCTGCCGCCGGGCGCGATAGGGACGATAATTCTGACCGGACGATCCGGATACGCGCCTTGCGCCAGAGTTGAAGTCTGAAACGACACAAGCGCGAGCGCGATTGCACCCAACGCACCAACCATGCGAGCCATCATTCCCCCGGTGATATCGGCCATTGAACTGGCGGAGTTTGTTGAGTTGACTATGTGCCATGTTGCAAATGGGAGCAACGCCCCGCGGCCTGCCGCGACATTGTGCCAATCGTTCGTCGATCACGGAGATGCTCATATGGCCCGAAAAGCGCCTCAACTCTTCACCGTCGGTTACGAGCAAACGCCTGCGAAGGCCGTGCTCGACGAATTACAGAATGCCGGCGTCAAGCTGCTGGTCGATGTGCGTGCCGTCGCCGCATCGCGACGACCGGGTTTTTCGAAGAACCAGCTCGCCGCGGGCCTGGATGAGCGCGGCATCGGCTACATTCACTTGCGCGGGCTGGGTACACCCAAAGACGGCCGTGAGGCCGCGCGCAGCGGCAAGCTCGTGCAGCTCGAGAAGGTCTACATGGCCCATCTCAAGACGCCGCAGGCGATGGAAGAGATGGACCAACTCGCCGCTCTGGTGACCAAATCGGGGCCGGTCTGCATTCTCTGCTACGAGCGCGACCACGAACACTGCCATCGGCGGTGGATCGCCGAGATCATCGAAGAGCGCGAAGGCGCCAAGGTCCAGAACCTGCTGCCGCCGCAGTTCTGACCGCGATCCGATCGCACCGAGAAGATATTTCCGGAGTCTCACTTATCCACACTGGACGGCGGCTTATCCCCAATGTAATCTACCTAAGGTTGTATTTCTGTGTTGCGTTTCTGTTGCGTTGGGTGAGGGCTCGATGCGTTGGAGACTGGGGTTACGCGCATTATGCGTCGCTGCAGCCGCAATGGTTTGCGGCAGTGCGGTTGGACAGGACATCGCCGACGCCGATTTCAGCGTGGAGCCGGCAGCCGGCTCATCGAGCTTCTGGTCGCCCCTTTTCGACACGCGCATTTCGAAACGGCGCGCCTTCGATTTTCTCTCCGGGGGCATGCCGGACCGCCTGATGTATTTCGGTGGCGTCGATGCGTCGCATTGGAGCCTCGGTGCCTATGGCGGCCTGCAATGGGCACC
This sequence comes from Tardiphaga sp., assembly GCF_041424195.1. Lineage (NCBI taxonomy): Bacteria > Pseudomonadati > Pseudomonadota > Alphaproteobacteria > Hyphomicrobiales > Nitrobacteraceae > Tardiphaga > Tardiphaga sp. Next base: position 23,747 of record NZ_JBGMOE010000005.1, read on the forward strand.
TGCTGGCCTCAACAAGGATGGCTTCATCCTGCGTTTCTATATGTCAGAAAATCTCGAGCGCTACACGACAGGCACCCGCTCCGATTACACCCAGATCAGCCGCGCAACGCTCTTGCCCGGCTATCTCATGCGAAGCGGCAATCTCGAGGTCCAGTTCCTGGCCGGCCTCGATATGGAGGCCGATTATTTTTTCCACGACCAGCGTCGCTCCCGGCTGCGCACGACGGCCGGTGCACGCGGCACAATGGACATCTGGTGGGAACCGACCCGCGAGCTGATGCTGCAATACGCCCTCTCCGGAACGACGATCGACAATGGTTATACGACACGCGTTGCAGCCGGCTGGCGCATGTTTGATCTGTTCTGGATCGGCCCGGAGGCAGCATTGTCGAACGACTACTTCAGCCAGCAGACCCGGATCGGCGGCCATCTCACCGGTTTGCGTACCGGGCCCTACGAATGGTCATTCGCCGCTGGCCATGTGCAGGACAATTTCGAACGCCAAGGCGTTTATGCACGCTTCGGCATGGTCATCCGGCCACCCCGCGCTCCATTCTTCGAGAATTGATATCGACTGAAACGCCGAAGGCGTCAGATCTCCTGCAGTTGTAGCGCTCAATCCAGCGTGCGGCGGAAGCGGCTCACTGCGATGATCATCGCCAGCAACATCAGAACAGCCAGTGCGATCGCGTCGTAGCGCAGATTTTCCAGCACCGCCCCCTTCAGCATGATGGCGCGGACAATCCGTATATAATGCGTCAGCGGCAAACCCTCGCCGATATATTGCGCCCAGACCGGCATGCCCGCGAATGGAAACATGAAGCCGGACAAAAGGATGCTGGGCAGGAAGAACATCATCGACAGCTGCATCGCCTGCAACTGGTTCTGCACGATGGTGGAGAACGTGTAGCCGATCGACAGGTTGGTGGTGATGAACAGCGTGCTTAGCAACGCCAACAGCAGCAGACTGCCCTGCACCGGCACGCCGAACAGTCCAACGCCGATACCGATGATCAGCGTGGCCTGGATGAAGCCCACCAGCACATAGGGCACGATCTTGCCGAGCATCACCTCCACCGGGGTGATCGGCATCGACAGCAGGTTTTCCATGGTGCCGCGCTCGATCTCGCGCGTTACCGACAGCGCGGTAAAAATCAGCATGGTCATGGTCAAAATGGTGCCTACGAGCCCAGGCACGATGTTGAGCCGCGACGACGCCGCCGGATTGTAGCGCGCATGCGCCCGGATCTCGAACGGCAGCGATGGAGGATCGCCGACAAACAGGTCGTGCTGCAGGGCCGTCTGCATGGTGGTGCCGAGCGCGCCCAGCGCCGAGCCCGCCGCGACCGGATCGGTGGCATCGGCGGCGACCAGCAAAGCTGGACGGTCACCGCGCCGCACGGCGCGTTCGAAGCCGCGCGGGATCTCCACACCGAACAGCACCTTGCCCGACAGCAACAGGCTGTCGAACTCCGCCACCGAATGCACTTCGTGGGTGAACTGAAAGTACGAGGTGTTTTCCAGCGCCTTGAGAATCGAGCGGCCAAGGTCGCTGTCCTCCTGCAGCAGCACCGCCGTCGGAAGGTGGCGCGGCGTCGTATTGATGGCATAGCCGAACAGCAAGAGTTGCATCACCGGTATCATCACGATCATGGCGAATGAGACCCGGTCGCGACGGAGCTGAATGAACTCCTTCACCAGCATGGCGTAGCTGCGCCGCCAGAAACCGAACGGCCGCTCTTTGATCTCCCGGTCCGGTCCCTCAGCGGCACTCACTGGAAGTTGTCCTTGGCGCGCGTCATCAGATCGATGAACACATCCTCGAGCGACGGCGCACCGTGCTGCCAGTGCTGGCCCGGCCGATCGCGATACGACGAAACGGTAGCTTCAAGGGCGACATGATCGCGCCCGGAGACGTGCAGGCTGGTGCCAAACGGCGCCACCATATCGATGCCGGGCTTGTCGGCGAGGTCAGCCGCAAGCTCGTTGAGATCCGCGCCGGTGACGGTCCAGGTTGACAGCGACGATGCCGCAATCACCTGCTCGACGGTTCCGTGGACCAGCAAATGTCCATAGGCGATATAAGCGATCTCGTGGCAGCGCTCAGCCTCGTCCATGTAGTGGGTCGAGACCAGCACGGTCAGCCCCTGCGCGGCCAGCGCATGAATCTCGTTCCAGAAGTCGCGCCGCGCTTTCGGATCGACACCCGCGGTGGGCTCGTCGAGCAGCAGCAATTGCGGATTCGGCAGCGTGCAGGCGCCCAGTGCCAGGCGCTGCTTCCAGCCACCGGATAATTCGCCGGCCAGTTGCTCATCGCGGCCATTGAGTCCAAGCCGCTCGATCATGTCGCGCGCCGCCTGGCGCGGATCGCGCATGCCATAGAGTCTGGCTACGAATTCAAGATTTTCACGCACCGACAAATCCTGATACAGACTGAAGCGCTGGGTCATGTAGCCGACCCGGCGTTTGATCTTGTCGGCATCGCGCAGGATATCGAAACCAAGGCATGTGCCCGTCCCGCTGTCCGGCGTCAGCAGGCCGCACAGCATGCGGATCGTCGTGGTCTTGCCGGAGCCGTTGGGACCGAGGAAGCCGTAGATGGTACCGCGCTTCACCTGCATCGACAGGTTATGCACCACCTCGCGGCCGTTGAACGACTTCGACAGGCCGGTCACCTCGATTGCGATGTCGGATGTGGCGACGGAGGCCGCGGTCATCGTGTCGTCGCCACGGGAATCGGCGCATGGGCGAACACGCTGACCGGCTGGCCAACACGGACGCTCGCCGGCTTGTTGGGCCGCGCCTGCACGAGATAGACGAGTTTGTTGCGTTCATCGAGACTGTAGATCACCGGCGGCGTATATTCCGCTGTGGTCGCGATATAGTAGATCTTGGCCGTCAGATCGGCTGCGCAGTTGTCGCAGGTGACACGAACCTCGTCGCCGACGGCAAGTTTGGCCAGGTCGGTCTCCGGAACATAAAAGCGTACCTTCATGTTACCCGGCGGCAAGATCGACAGCACGGGCCGCTGCGCCGGCACCATCTCGCCCTCTCGAAAATAGATCTGCTGGATGGTGCCGCTAACCGGTGCGAAGGCATTACGCCGCGTCAGCCGCGTTTGCGACGTGTTTACCCGTGCCTCGGCGACACGCAGCGCCGACACCGCCGCGTCCAGGTTGGCTTGGGTGCCGGAGCCTGTCTTGCTGAGCGCCTGGGCGCGGTCAAAGGTCTGCTTTGCGTTGGCCAGTGTGGCGTTGTTCTGGTTGAGATCGGCCCGCTGCAGATCGTCGTCAACCGAATAGAGCGGAGCGCCGGCCTGGACCTCATCGCCTTCGCGAATGTTAAGTTTGGTGACGCGGCCGGATTCGTCAGGGCTGACAAAGATCATGTCGGCCTCAACCCAGCCCTGATAGCCGGGATCCCTGCGTTCATTGCAACCGGCAAGGGCCAGCAACGCAAGTAGGCTAAACAAACGGCAGGTCGTGTGCGACGACATCATGTCGCCCTCCGTTCGCCGAAGATCAGGTCGATATGAACCTGCAACATCGTCATGGCGTCGAGCGGCGCCAGCCGCGCAAACAGCCCCTGCCAGATCACCGCAACCATGGCCGGAGCCACCAGAAGCTGCGGAAACTGTAGCAGCGCGGGATTGCGGATCTCGCCCCGCGCGATGCCGTATTCGATCATGTGCCGGATGCCAGCCATCCCTCGTTCCACCACTTCGCGGTAGTAGAATTCCGACAATGACGGGAAGCGCGCGCCCTCCGCTATGATCAGGCGCAAAATGTCGCCGCGCCGGGTTTGCGCAACGTCGCGCACAAAGCTCTCGGCGAAGCCTTCCAGCATGGCGCGGGCCGAGCCACCCGCGACCGGCGGCGCGCTTATCCGGCTGATCAGTGGGCCGAGCGCGCTGCGCACCAGCTCCTGGAACAGCGCCTCCTTATCGGTGAAGTAGAGATAGATAGTGCCTTTGGCGACGCCAGCGCGTTTCGCAACGTCGTCGAGCCGGGTGGCGGCAAAGCCGCGGGCAACGAATTCGTCGAGCCCGGCGGCGATGATCGCCGCCCGCCGCTCCTCCGCTTTGGCCTCACGTTTGGATGGTGGCTTCAACGCGGCATGCTTCGGTGCCGCCGTTCCGGCAGGCTTGGCGACTGCTTCCTTCGCCAAGCTGCGGCCAGTGGCTGCACGGGCTAATCGCATCGCCTTCGGTTTCGGTTCGGACGCGCTCATGGGTTGAATATGACTGACCAGTCAGTCATATTCAAGGGCCTTCGAACGATTTCGGCATCCGCACACCTGGGAGCGACATGAGGGTGCCGGACATGCGTGGCGCCGCCGCGTGCTCAGTTCCTTGAGAACCGACGCAGCACTCAGCCGAGTCGCCAGATCGCCTGCGGCACGTCATAGCCGCGGATCGGTACATCACCGAGCAATTCTGCATCGTCGCACTTGTCGCCCAGTGCGTCGCGTATCGACGCAGAGATCAGCAGTTGCGATCCGAACTGCTTGTTGAGGGCCTCAAGGCGCGCCGCAAAATTCACGGTGTCGCCGATCACGGTATATTCCTTGCGCCGGGGTGAGCCGACATTGCCGGCGATCACGGTCCCGATATGCAGCCCGATGCCGATACGTAGTGGCCATTCACTGCCGTTATTGCTCTTCTCGATGGCGGACAACATCTCGCGGGCCGCCTGCACAGCGCAGTGCGCCGCGTTGGGGTCCTCGATGGGCGCGCCGAACAGCGCGAGAAATCCGTCACCGAGAAACTTGTTCACGATCCCGGAATGTCGATCCAGCACGTCGACGAGCAACGCAAACGTCTCGTCGAGCCGCTCCACCACCTGACGCGGCGAATGCACACGGGTCGCTGCGGTGAAGTTACGGATGTCGACGAACATCACCGCGACCTGACGCATCTCGGTCGTGGAGCTCGTTCCCGACGCCAGCAACCGTTCCACAACCTGCGGCGAAACATGCTGACCGAACAGATTGGTGACACGATCGCGCGCCGACGTTGCCGCGATGCTCGCCTCGAATTGGCGACGGAGTTGCAAGCCGACCGCGCCCGCAAGAATACCGCAGAGCAGGACCATGGCGCTGCGGATAAGCTGAAACGCAAAATCCGGTGCGGGTTCCGAAGCGAATTGCACCGGATGATACAGCATGGCTAGCGCGAGCATCTGGGCGGCCGCGACAAAGCCGGTAAACGTCGACAGCCAGAAATCGAGTCGAAGCGTAGATAGAATGATGAAGATGAAATAGGACAAGGGTGCCGCAAATGCCAACGCCGCCGCCGGCCCCATCCAGCCCATATGGAGATGCAGTGCAGCCGTCGGAATGCTGGTCTCGATGAGTGCGCTCAGATAGCGCCGCCCCTGCGCAACATCCTGCCCTGCAGCGATACGCTGATTAACCTTGTAAAGAACGAAGAGCTCGAACAGCAGCAGCGGGCCCGTGATCAAAAAAGACGATGCGAGATCGAACTGGCCATTGGATATGCGCGCGAAGCTCGACGGCGCCAGCAGATAGGCGATGGACAGCGACAGCGTCACGATCATCACGGTGGCGATCACCGTCTTGATCCGCAACCGCTCCGTCAACAGCATCTCGCGGCTCAGCGCATTGCGAAATTCGCGAACGGACGGATCGGCGTCGGCGGCAGACTTCAAAAGTGTCCGGAAAAAGTGAATCATTGCAGCAGTCTAGCTGCCGCAGGCTTATTGAACGAGATATTTGTCGGGAAGATCTAGCCCTTGGCGTCGCAGGCCCAGGCGCGAATGACGCATTCCTTGCCACCATAGTCATAGCATTTCTTGGTCGCCTGATTCAGCGAACTCGAAATACGGGGCGCCACGGCATAGCCGTGCGCGCCGCAGGGATTCTTCATATCCACGGCGAAGGCCGCGCAGGCGCGGTTGATCGTCACCGTCGTGCATTCGCCTTTGCACTGCTTCCTGGCAGCCGCGAGCGCCGCGTCCTGTGCCGGGTAATCGAAGGCCTGGCCATAGGCGCCGCACTTGCCCACAGCCAGAGCGCCGGCGGCCGAGGCCACGTCTGCGGCGCCAACGCTCATCAGCAGGGCAACAGCGATAATCGCGCGACGACGCGCGGCAGCAAACAGTAACAATTTCCCCTCCCCCGAGGCCGAACGAGACAGACGCTACAGGGAGGGCGTTTCAACTTGGTGAACGAAAGTGAAATGCGGCGGCCCGCCGCATGCGCCATGTGTTAGCCGCTCCGCGCGTCTTCCAGCGCTTGCGGCGTGTCGATATCGAGGAAGGCGCCGTGGCCTTCCACGGCCACGTCGGCCACGGCTTCGGCGTGCTTCATGATCAGGTGCCGCGCACCGACATCGCCATCCAGCGTCATCAGTTCATTGAAGAAGCGCCGCGACCACAGCACGGGATTACCGCGCCGGCCGTCACACATGGGCACGGCGATGAGGTTGCCGCGATCCGGCGCGAAGGCCTCGATCAACCGGTCGATCAGACGGGCATCGATCAGCGGCATGTCACCGAGGCAGACCAACGCACCATTGGCAGCCGCAGGAACGGCCGCAATGCCGGCTTTCACCGAACTGGCCAGACCATCCGCAAAATCCGGATTGTAAACGAACGCAACCTTGAGGCCGGCCAGCGCCTTCTCGACCTCCGGTGCCTGATGGCCCGTAACGACGGTCACACTGGACGCCTTCGATGCGATCGCCTGTTCGACGACTATCCGGACCAATGCCTTGCCGTTGAGTTCGGCCAGTAACTTATTCGGCCCGCCCATTCGGGTCGAGCGGCCCGCAGCCAGAACGACCGCCGCGACATTGTTATTACTGTCGGTGCCGATGGGCACGCGCGGTTGCGGCCGCGTCACGATTTCCATCAGCAGACCACCGACGCCCATGCCGGTGAGGTCGGCGCGGGTGACCTTCAGGCCTGCCAGCAAGCGCATCAACACCCAGTCGAAACCGTTTTCGACTGGCGAGCGCGCACAGCCCGGCGCGCCCAGCACCGGCACATTGCCGGCCCTGCCGATCAGAAGCAGATTGCCCGGATCGACCGGCATGCCGAAATGCTCGATGGCGCCGCCGATTTGTTCGATCGCCGACGGGATCACGTCACGGCGGTCGGCAATAGCCGAGGCGCCGAACACGATCACCAGTTCGGCGCCGAGGCCGAGCAGTTCCTTGATTGTCTTCGCCAGCACCGTCTCGTCATGCGGCACGCGGCGCTCGGCAATGATCTTCGCGCCCGCCGGCGCAAGGCGCTCCTCGGTGACGCGCAACGTCTTGTCGATCACCTTCGGCGACAGGCCTGGCAGCAGCGTCGAGACGATACCGACTTTCTTGACCGTGTAAGGCGCAATCCGCATCGCGCCGCCGCGCGCCGCCTCTACGGCCGCGTCACGCAGCGTACCGGCGACTCCGAACGGGATCAGCTTGACGGTCGCGATCATCTCGCCTTCGACCACCGGCTTGTAGGCCGCCAGCGTCGCAAAGGTGATGGCTTCATCAACGGCATTGATCCGATCGACGACGGCGCGATCGACGACAAGCACGCCCGGCGTCGCCGCAAACAGATTGGCGCGGCCGGTGAAGGCGCGCTCGACGCTGACCCCCTCGCCTGCCACGGCCTGCGCGATGCTGGCGGCTGCGACGTCCTCGGACACATCGCCGTCTTCGAGACGCACGACGACGACGTCCTTGACGCCCGCGCTGATCAGCGCGGCAACCTCATCGGGACCGATGGTCGTGCCCTTCTTGAGAACGAGCGAGCCCTGACGCAACGTATGGACGGTGACGCCGCCGAGTGCATCCGCCGGGCTGGCGGGACCGAACTTCATGTCGCGCCCGCCTTGATCGCGTCTTTTGGCATACGCAGCTCCGCGGTGATCTCGGCCATGATCGAGACCGCGATTTCCGACGGCGACACCGCGCCAATGTTCAACCCGATCGGCGCCTTGATCCGCGCGAAGTCGGCTTCGCTGATGCCCAGCGCTTTCAACCGGTCGCCGCGCTTGGTGTGGGTCTTCCGCGATCCGAGCGCGCCGATATAGAAGCAGTTCTTCTCGAACGCATGCAGCAGCGCGGGATCGTCGATCTTCGGATCATGGGTCACCGCGACGAAGGCCGTGTAATGATCGATGTTGAGACCCGGCAGTGCCTCTTCGGGCCATGCGGCGATCAGCTTCACATCTGGGAAGCGCTCAACGCTGGCAAAAGCCGTGCGCGGATCGACCACCGTCACATCGTAATCGAGCGAGCGTGCCAGCGGCGCCAGCGCCTGGCTGATATGGACGGCACCGATAATCACGAGGCGGGCGGTCGGCGCGTAGACATTCAGGAACAGTTTCTTGCCATCCGCCTCGACCATCGCGCTCCTGCCCATGCGGAGCTGCTTCTCGAGCTCGGCATGCAGCGGATCAGCGCCGAAGTCGGCAGCCTTCACCAAGCGTTGTGTTCCGTCGGATATATCGGTGATCAAAATGACAGGCCGCCGGGCGACGCGCTCGGCGTTCAGAGTGGCAAGTGTCTCGGCTTTCACGACTGCCCCACCTTCTCGACGAACACGCGGATGGTGCCGCCGCACGACAGGCCGACATTCCAGGCGGTCTCGTCGGCCACGCCGAATTCGAGCAATTTCGGCTCGCCACTCGCAATCACATCAAGCGCTTCGGTAACCACGGCGCCCTCGACGCAACCGCCTGAGACCGACCCCAGGAAAGTGCCATCGTCATTGATGACGAGATTCGAGCCTGCGGGGCGCGGCGCTGAGCCCCAGGTCTCGACCACGGTGGCCAGCGCCACGCCGTGGCCGGCCTTCTGCCACGCCTCGGCGGCCTGCAGGATGTCTTCATCGCGATTGAGCATGGAAGCCTCTCTTAAGCTGCGGGCCGGATCAGGCTACGGTGATGGACCGGAGGTGCCGACGACAGCGCCTTGATCAGTCCGTCGATCGAACTCAAATTATGCACCGGGCGGAATTCGTCAACGTGCGGAAGCATCATTTTGATGCCCTGCGCCTTCGGCTCGAAGCCGTCGAAGCGCAATAGCGGATTGAGCCAGATCAGCCGCCGGCAGGACCGATGCAACCGGTCCATCTCGAAAGCCAGTTGCGAATCCGCCTCGCGCTCCAGCCCGTCCGAGATCAACAGAACGATAGCGCCCTGGCCGAGCACACGGCGTCCCCACAGCTTGTTGAAATTATGCAGCGACGCGGAAATGCGCGTGCCACCGGCCCAGTCTTCCACCGAGGCCGAGCATGAGGCCAGCGCCTCGTCGGGATCACGCGACCGCAGCGCCCGCGTCACATTGGTCAGCCGGGTGCCGAACAGAAAAACCGAGACCCGCTTGCGGGCGTCGGTGATGGCATGAAGGAAATGCAGGAACAGCCGGGTATATTCGCTCATCGAGCCGGAGATATCGAGCAGCGCCACGATCGGCGCCGGCTTGTCGATCAGGCCAAGCCTGCGGATATCGATGATGTCACCGCCCGTGCGCAGGCTGCCGCGCAGCGTGCGCCGCAGATCGAGCCGCGCGCCGTGCTTATCCGGCTGGGTGCGGCGCGTGCGCAGTTCAGCTTGCGGCAGCCGCATATTGGCGATGGCGCGGGTGACCTCGGCGATCTCCGCGGCGCTCATCTGCGCAAAATCCTTCTTCTGCAGCACCTCGCGGTCGGAGACCGACAGCCTGATCTCCTGCTCCTGCGGTGCCTCGCGCTCTTCGCCTCGCGCCGGCTGTGCCATGGCCTCCTGCACGCGGCGCGAGGCCGGCGGCGGTTTGCGCTTGGCGTCGTCAGGCAACGGCACCGAATCCAGCATCTGCTTCCACTCGTCGGCCGCGCGGAAGAACAGGTCGAAGGCCTGGGCAAACACCAACGCATGCTCGTGGCGCTTGACGAAGATCGCCTCCAGCGTCGTGAACACGTCGGCGCGCTTGCCGATCTCGATCATCTGCAAGGCATTGAGCGCATCGATCACGGCACCCGGCCCGACCGGCAGCCCGGCGGCGCGCAGCGCGCGCGCAAAGCCGATGACATTGTCGGCCATCTGGCCGGTCGGTGGATTGAGATGGTCGATGGACAATCCGGTCTCCGTCATTCCGGGCGAGCGCATCTTGCGCGACCCATCATCGCTGTCATTCCGGGGCAGCCGCGCCTTCGCGAACGAACCTCAGCCACTCCAATTGGAGAGGCGGGGAATCCCGAGATGTTGTGCGCTGAACATTTCGGGATTCCGGGTTCGCGTGCGGCTGACGCCGCCCGCGCCCGGAATGACGAGCGTTAGTTGTCGCTCGTCGCTTCCTTGATGACCTTCGCCAACGTATCACCCTGCATGCGCTGGATGTCGTCCTGATACTTCAACAGCGCGCCCAGCGTATCGCCAACCACCTGCGGCGTCAGCGAGCGGGCGTCGAGTTCGGTCAGCGCCGTCGCCCAGTCCAGCGTCTCGGCAACGCCCGGTGATTTGTAGAAATCCTGGTCGCGCAGCGCCTGCACGAATTTCACCACCTGCTGCGAGAGCTTGGCGGAGATGCCCGGCACGCGCGACTTGACGATGGCGAGCTCGCGCTCGGCGGCGGGATAGTCGACCCAGTGATAGAGACAACGCCGCTTCAGCGCGTCGTGGATCTCGCGCGTGCGGTTCGACGTCACGATGACGATCGGCGGCGCCGGCGCCTTCACCGTGCCGAGTTCAGGTATGGTCACCTGAAAGTCACTGAGGATTTCGAGCAGATACGCCTCGAACGCTTCATCGGCGCGATCGAGTTCGTCGATCAGCAAGACCGGCGCGCCATTCACGTCCGGCTCCAGCGCCTGCAGCAGCGGACGTTTGATCAGATAGCGCTCGGCGAAGATGTCGCTGGCGAGCTGCTCGCGATCGGTATCGCCAGCCGCCTCCGCCAGACGGATCGCGATCATCTGCGAGGCGCTGTTCCACTCATAGACCGCTGAGGAGACGTCGAGGCCTTCATAGCATTGCAGCCGGATCAGCTTGCGGCCGAGCGCCGCCGACAGCACCTTGGCGATTTCGGTCTTGCCGACGCCGGCCTCGCCTTCGAGAAACAGCGGCCGGCCCATCTTCAATGCCAGATAGGTGACTGTCGCCAGCGAACGCTCGGCGAGATAGCCGTGCGATGTCAGCAATTCCAGCATGCCATCGACGGAGGTGGGAAGCGCCGATGGCTTAGTCATGGGAGAACCAATCCGGGAAAGCACGGACCTGACAAATATCAGGCCCGATTGTTGGCGGCTTCGACCGCACGCCTGGCCAGCACGCCAATCAGATGCGCGCGATATTCGGCGCTGCCATGGAGATCGCTGTTGAGGCCTTCGGAAGGCACACTAAGCCCGTCCAGCGCCTTTGGCGAGAACCGCTTCTGCAACGCAGCCTCGAACTCCTCGACGCGGAACACGCCATCCGAGCCCGCACCGGTGACGGCGACACGTACGCCCGAGGGCAGACGCGCCACGAACACACCGACCAGCGCATAGCGCGAGGCCTGGTTGCGGAATTTGATATAGGCCGCCTTCTTCGGCACCGGGAACGAGACCTTGGTGATGATCTCGTCGCTCTCCAGCGCGGTCGTGAACAGGCCCTGGAAGAATTCTTCCGGCTTCAGCTTGCGCTTGTTGGTTACAATGGTGGCGCCAAGCGCCATCACGGCTGCGGGATAGTCCGCGGTCGGGTCGTTATTGGCGAGCGAACCACCGATGGTGCCCTTGTGGCGCACGGCAGGATCGCCGATCAGGCCCGCGAGTTCGGCCAGCGCGGGGATCGCTTCGCCGACAACCGGCGACGCAGCGACATTCGCATGCGTGGCCAACGCGCCGATCACCAGGGAGCGGCCCTTCATCTCGATGCCGTCGACACCCTCGATATGCGAGAGATCGATGATATGCGGCGGCGCGGCCAGACGCTGCTTCATGACCGGCACCAGCGTGTGGCCTCCGGCGATCAGCTTCGCGTCCTCGTTCTTGATGAGAAGATTCGCGGCCTGCCGCACGGTCGACGGACGATGATATTTGAATTCGTACATGGGTGGGGATCCCTGATTCGCGGTGCGCGATTATCGTTGTGCGTCGTTATGCGAGATCGGACTTCGCCATCGCCTTGGCGCCGGCTGCGATCGACGCCACGATGTTCTGATAACCGGTGCAGCGACAGAGGTTGCCCTCAAGTTCTTCGCGGATCAGATGATCGCTGAGATCATGTCCCTTGCGATGCACGAGGTCCACCGCAGTCATGATCATGCCTGGCGTGCAGAAGCCGCACTGCAGGCCGTGATGCTCGCGAAACGCTTCCTGCATCGGATGCAGCGGCGCGCCGTCGGCTGCGAGACCTTCGATGGTCTTGACCTCGTGGCCATCGGCCATGACAGCGAGCGTGGTGCAGGACTTCACGGCCTTGCCGTCGAGATGCACAACACAGGCGCCGCATTGCGACGTGTCGCAACCCACATGGGTGCCGGTGAGCCGCAGATTCTCACGCAGAAACTGCACCAGCAATGTGCGCGGATCGATATTGCCGGTGACGGGATTGCCGTTCACGATCATCGAGATTTTGGCCATATGCACTCTCTTGGTCCGCACCACCATTGCGTGGCTGAGCGGTCATTAAAATCATTCCAAATGGATAATATGGCCCATCCCGGCAATGAGCAACCTCAAGTCGGGACGGTCTCTGGTGTGTTTTTCTGCGGCATCAAGCACACTTGATCGCCGCTATCAGACGCTTCGGGCCTTAGCCCTGAACAGCCTTGGCGAAGTTCGCGAAGAACTCGTCAGCGATCTTCTTCGCCGAACCGTTGATCAGGCGCTGGCCGAGCTGGGCCAGCTTGCCGCCGATCTGGGCCTCGACATTGTAGGTCAAGAGCGTACCGCCATCCTTGTCGGTCAGGCCAACAGCGGCGCCGCCCTTGGCGAAGCCGGCCACGCCGCCCTCGCCTTCACCGGTGATCTTGTAGCCGTTCGGCGGATCGAGATCGCTCAACGTGACCTTGCCCTTGAAACGGGCGGAGACCGGACCGACCTTGATCTTGGCGGTGGCGCGGAAACCACCTTCCTCGGTGGTCTCGAGTTCTTCGCAACCCGGGATACAGGCCTTCAGCACTGCGGGGTCGTTGAGCTTTTCCCACACCACTTCGCGGGGCGCGGCAAGCTGGACTTCACCGCTCATCGTCATGGCCATGGGTCTGTCTCCTGAATTTGTCGCCGTCCGGAATTGAGGCTGTCATCCCCAAGGGATTTAACCCCCAATCCCAAGTAATGCACGGACGACGCAAAGGAAAGACCGTCCGGTGGGATGGGGCGATGCCTATTCGCAATGCAACAGACACGGCTGCAGAAAGATTGCGGGGGATTGGCAGACCCTGTCCGGAATGGTTAGGGTCCCGCGCATATGAGCACATCCCTCTCCCCCCTGTTGGCGCCGATGCTGTCGAGTGCCGCAATGCGCGCCGTCTGCGACGATGCCGCCACGCTGCAGCATATGCTGGACTTCGAGGCCGCTCTGGCGCGGGCCGAGGCCGCAGTCGGGGTGATTCCCGCCAGCGCCGTGACGGCCATCGAAGCTGCCTGCCAAGCCGACCAGTTCGATCTCGCCGCCCTCGCTGAGGCTGCAACGCGTTCCGGCAATCTGGCCATCCCGCTGGTCAAGACGCTCACCGCCAAAGTGGCGAAGGCCGATGCCGAGGCCGCGCGCTACGTGCATTGGGGCGCCACCAGCCAGGACGTCATCGACAGCGCCACCATGCTCGGCCTGCGCGCCGCGATCGACGCGCTACTGGCCGATTGCGACCGCGCCATCGCCGGCTTTGCTGCCCTCGCGGTCAAGCACCGCAACACCGCTGTGGTCGCCCGCACCTGGCTGCAGCACGCCCTGCCGATGCCATTCGGGCTGAAGCTCGCGGAGTATGCCTCCGCCCTGCACCGCTCGCGCCTGCGCCTGCAGCGATTGCGCACTGAAGGCCTCGCGCTGCAATTCGGCGGCGCCGCCGGCACCCTGGCTGCGCTCGGCGACAAGGGCCTCGTCGTTGCGGAGCAGCTCGCCAGGGAATTGCAGCTGCCGCTGCCCGATGCGCCATGGCATACCCATCGCGACCGCATCGCAGAAGTGGCTTCGGTGCTGGCGATCCTGTCCGGCAGTTGCGGCAAGATCGCCCGCGACGTGTCGCTGATGATGCAGACCGATGTCGGCGAAGCGTTCGAACCCTCTGGCGAAGGCCGCGGCGGCTCCTCCACCATGCCGCACAAGCGCAATCCGGTGGCATCGGCCTCCGCGCTCGGCGCCGCGACTATGGCACCAAATCTCGCTGCAACGATCTTTGCCGCGCAGATCCAGGATCACGAACGCAGTGCCGGACCGTGGCACGCGGAATGGCCGACGCTGCCGACATTGCTGCTGGTGACATCGGGCGCTCTTGCTGCCATCGTCGATATCGCCGAAGGGCTCGAGGTCGATGCCGAGCGCATGCGCCTCAATCTCGATGAAACCCACGGCCTCATCATGGCCGAAGCCGTGACCTTTGCCCTCGCCGAAAAGCTCGGCAAGAGCGACGCGCATCATCTGGTCGAAGCCGCCACCAAGCGCGCCGTCGCCGAGAAGAAACATCTGCGCGACGTTCTCACGGCCGATCCCAAGGTCAGCGCGCAGCTTAGCGCTGCCGCGATCGCCAAACTGTTTGAGCCGATGGACTATCAGGGCGTCTCGCAAGCCCTGATCGACCGCCTGCTCGCCTCACTCGCTTAAGAAGAAACCCGGGAGACACACCATGCCCATGATCGACGCCGACGGCTGCCTGTTGAATGTCTCCGTGGAGGGCCGCGACAGCGGGCCGACGCTGATGATGTCGAATTCGCTCGGCTGCACAATGGCGATGTGGGAGCCGCAGATGCCGGCGCTGACAAAGCTGTTTCGTGTGATCCGCTATGATCGCCGCGGCCACGGCAAGTCCGGCATGAACGGCCCCACCTCAATGGAGCGCTATGGCCGCGACGTGCTGGCGATCCTCGACGATCTCAATATCGACAAGGTGCACTGGTGCGGCTTGTCGATGGGCGGCATGGTCGGCCAGTGGCTTGGCGCCAACGCGCCTGAGCGTTTCAACAAGATCATCCTTGCCAATACCAGTTGCTACTATCCGGACCCGACCAACTGGCACAACCGCATCAAGGCCGTCCGCGAAGGCGGACTGGCCTCCGTGGCGGATGCCGTGATCGGTGGCTGGCTCACCGCTGACTTCCGTGAGCGCGAACCCGAAACCACCGCCAGGATGAAGGCGATGCTGATAGCCTCCCCGGTCGAAGGTTATCTCGCCGCCTGCGAGGCGCTGAGCACGCTCGATCAACGCGCGCTGCTCCCCAAGATCAAAAGCCCCACGTTGGTGATCGCCGGCCGTCAGGACAATGCGACGCCGGTATCGGCGGGCGAGATGATCCGCAGTGGCATTCCGGGCGCCAGCATGACGCTCCTGGACGCCGCACACATCTCGAATGTCGAACAGCCCTACGCCTTCACTGACGCCGTGGTCGGCTTCCTGACCCAGCATTGAACGGAGATCAGAGATGGACGAGCAGCAACGCGCCGCTGAAGGCACCGCGAAACGCCGCAAGGTTCTCGGCAATGCATGGGTCGATAAATCGGCTGCCGGCAAAAACGCATTCAATGCTGATTTTCTGGATCTGATCAGCCGCTACGCCTGGGGCGAGATCTGGACGCGACCGCATTTCGACGATCGCACGCGCCGCGTATTGGTGATCGGCACCATGCTGGCGCTCGGCCAGTGGGACGAATTTCGCATGCATGTGCGTGCCGCCCTCACCGAAGGCGGCTTCACGCCAGACGACATCAAGGAAATTCTGCTGCAGCAGGCGATCTATTGCGGCGTCCCGGCGGCCAATCACGCCACCAAGGAAGCCGGCGCGATCATCAAAGAGCTCGGGCTCGCTATCTAGGCGACCTTTTATTCAGGCGACTTTTTGCAAAAGCTGTGCGTCGTTGGCTGCCTTGCCCGGCTGCCCGGGGTCGAGTTCCTGCGCCGTTTCGCGACGCAACGGCGGCTCGATGGTCATCAACACCGCGGTGCCCAGCAGCAGCAGCAATTCGGTAATGTGCAGCCGCATCGCGATGATCTCACCGACCTTCGATGCCATCACCATGCCGGCGAACGAGATCACGCCGCCGATGCCAAGCGCCAACGCCAGCGCCTCGTCGCAGCCGCCCGTCTTGCGGATTTTCGGCCGCGTGATGAAGACGAGGAATACCGTGAAGAAAGCGACCACCGTCAGCTTGCCGACGGCGAGCAGCCACGCATAGCGCACCGTGCCCATGCTGGAAAATTGCATGTAGTCGCTGAGAAATAACGCCAGCGAAATATTGGGCCGCTCATAGAAGCCCTGGATCGGCGAGACCATGATCCGGAACGCGAAGATCGTCCAGGTCGGGATGAAATAGCAGGCGATCAGCGCGCCCGTGAATGTGCTGATCCGCCAGGTCTGAAATGTACCAGTCTGAAACGTGCCAGTCTGAAATGTCCCAGCCTGATGGGTTCCGGTCTGATCCGTGCTGCTCTGGTCCATGACGCCGTCCACCGCTCTGCCGGCGACTCGCAGGAGTCGCGCGCCTCGGCCGACGTAACGCCCGTTCAATCAGACGGACAACGTAAACCAATTGGTAACCTTAACTGGAGAATCAGCGGGATAACGGCGGGCCGGAATACGATCAGGACTTGCCAAACGAAAAGCCCCGCCTTTCGGCGGGACTTTCCACATGGGCCGCTGAGCACGGCCCAACTCTCGATTGATATCTGCCTGAAGGCCTATCTCTGGCCCTGCCGGCTCGGGTCCTGCTCATGGCCAGGATTGTGCGCCCCGCCACCCTGCTGCTGGCCCGGCTTCTGCCCGGGAGTCTGGCTCTGCTGGCCCGGCTTTTGCTGACCGGGCTTTTGCTGGTTCTGATTGGACATTCTTCAATCTCCTTTGTTGAACCATTCAACGTGCGACAACGTGCGGCCCCGATGTTCGTTTCGGTTCCCTCGTGATGATTGCAAGGCCGTTGCACGGCGCAACTGTGACACCGGAACAGCCGCCAATAAGGCGCGGATTTGTGTGCGCTGCGGCGCAACAGAAGGGACGCAAATCGCCGCGAAAAACAGCATGTACAGGCTACTTTAGCCGCATCGCCCCCTGTTGCCGCCTCCAATGGCCGCTGTTAGAAAACGATACAACGACGCCATGATCCGGCTGCCGGATCATGGTGGCGCCTCACTCGAATTCGGCAGCGCATGGATTATTTCGCCCAGCAACTGATCAACGGCCTCGTGCTCGGCTCCATCTATGGCCTGATCGCGATCGGCTACACGATGGTCTACGGCATCGTCGGCATGATCAATTTCGCCCATGGCGACATCTTCATGATCGGCGGCTTCATCGCGCTGATCACGTTTCTCATCCTGGTGTCGATCGGCCTCACCGCGGTGCCGGTAATCCTGCTGCTGGTGCTCCTGGTCTCCATGGCGATCACCTCGCTCTATGGCTGGACCATCGAGCGCATCGCCTATCGTCCCCTGCGCCACTCCTTCCGCCTCGCGCCGATGCTGTCGGCGATCGGCATGTCCTTCGTGCTGAGCAATTTCTCGCAGGTGGCACAGGGCGCCCGCGTCAAGCCGGTGCCGCCGATCATCACCGGCGGCTACACGCTGCATGAAGGCGCCGACGGTTTCGCCGTACGCCTCTCCAACATCCAGATCATCGTCGTCATCACCACCATCGTGCTGCTGGCACTGTTCACCTGGCTGGTCGCGCGCACGCGCCTCGGCCGTGACATGCGCGCCTGCGAGCAGGACCAGACCATGGCCTCGCTGCTCGGCGTCGATGTCGATCGCACCATCTCCATGACTTTCGTGATCGGCGCCGCGCTCGCCGCCGTCGCGGGCATGATGTACCTGCTCTATTACGGCCTGGTCGATTTCTTCATGGGTTTCGTCGCCGGTATCAAGGCATTTACGGCCGCTGTGCTCGGCGGCATCGGCTCGCTACCCGGCGCCATGCTCGGCGGCTTGCTGATCGGCCTGATCGAGACATTGTGGGCCGCCTACTTCTCCACCGAATACAAAGACGTCGCCGCTTTTTCGATTCTGATCGTGGTGCTGATCTTCCTGCCGACCGGCCTGCTCGGCCGCCCCGAAGTCGAAAAAGTCTGACGGGATCCAAGTGGCAGCACACGCATCACAAGCTAAAACTGCCCGCGGCCCGGACGCTGCATTCATCCTGAAGAAGGCCGTGATCTCCGCGCTGGTGGCGCTGGTGCTGTTCTCGCTGATGATCGGCATCCGCACCGAGGCAGGCTCCGACGGGCAACTGACCTGGTGGACCCGCTTCGGCGATCTCGCCACGATGGTCGCCGTGGTGTTCGGCGGCAGTATCGTGATGGAATTGCTGCGCCACTGGTGGGGACCGGTGGATACTGCGCGCGTGGTGCCGCCCTCGGCGCAGAAGGCATTCTCCTTCGCCGGCCGCGCGCTGGTGCCGGCGCTGCTGATCTTCACCTTCCTCGTGCCGGTGATCTTCTACGACGAACGCTACATCCTCGATCTCGGCATTCTCGTGCTGACCTACGTGATGCTCGGCTGGGGCCTCAATGTGGTGGTCGGCCTCGCCGGCCTGCTTGATCTCGGCTATGTCGCCTTCTATGCCGTCGGCGCCTATTCCTACGCGCTGCTGGCCACCAATTTCGGCCTGTCGTTCTGGATCTGCCTGCCACTCGCCGGCATTCTCGCCGCGTTCTTCGGCGTACTGCTCGGCTTTCCCGTCCTGCGGCTGCGCGGCGACTACCTCGCGATCGTCACCCTGGCGTTCGGCGAGATCATCCGCCTCGTCATCATCAACTGGCAGACCCTCACCGGCGGCCCCAACGGCATCTCCGGCATTCCACGCCCCACGATGTTCGGCATTCCGCTGACCCCGGGCGATGACGGCCTTGCCGCCTTGCTGCGTATCGAGTTCTCGCCAACCCATCGCATCGTCTTCCTGTTCTATCTGATCCTCGCCCTCGCACTGCTCACCAACTGGGTCACCATCCGCCTGCGCCGCCTGCCCATCGGCCGCGCCTGGGAAGCGCTGCGTGAGGATGAGGTCGCCTGCCGTGCGCTGGGCATCAACACCACAACCACCAAGCTCACCGCCTTCGCCACGGGCGCCATGTTCGGCGGCCTTGCCGGCGCGTTCTTCGCGACCCGCCAGGGCTTCATCAGCCCCGAGTCGTTCACCTTCCACGAGTCGGCGCTGGTGCTGGCCATCGTCGTGCTCGGCGGCATGGGCTCGCAGCTCGGCGTGGCGCTCGCAGCGCTTGCGATGATCGGCGGCTTCGAACTGTTCAGAGGACTCGAGCAATTCCGTATGCTGGTGTTCGGCGGCGCCATGGTGCTGCTGATGATCTGGCGGCCGCGCGGCTTGATCGGCCACCGCGCCCCCACCGTCTTTCTCGAACGCAACACCGCGATCTCGTCCGACCTCGTCAAAGAGGGCCACGGATGAATATCAACGACATTCTCAGCGTCGAAAATCTGACAATGCGGTTCGGTGGCATCGTCGCCGTCAACGATCTCAGTTTCTCGGCCGAGCGCGGCAAGATCACCGCGCTGATCGGCCCCAACGGCGCCGGCAAGACCACCGTCTTCAATTGCATCACCGGCTTCTACAAGCCGACATCCGGCACCATCCGCCTGCGCAACGGCGACGACGAATGGCGGCTCGAGAAGCTCAACGATTTCCGCATCTCGAAGATCGCCAAGGTCGCCCGCACCTTTCAGAACATCCGGCTGTTTCCCGGCATGACCGCGCTGGAAAACCTGATGGTGGCGCAACACAACACGCTGATGCGCGCTTCGGGATTCACGTTTCTCGGCCTGTTCGGCGTACCCAGCTATCGCGCCGCCGAGAAGGCTGCGATCGACCTCGCACGCACCTGGCTCGATCAGATCGGCCTGCTGGAGCGCGCCGACGATGCCGCCGGAAACCTGCCTTACGGCGACCAGCGGCGTCTCGAGATCGCGCGCGCAATGTGTACCGAGCCGACGCTGCTCTGCCTCGATGAGCCCGCCGCGGGCCTCAATGCGCGCGAGAGCGCGGCGCTCAATGAGTTGTTGCTGAAGATCCGCGCTGAACATGGCACCTCGATCCTGCTCATCGAGCATGACATGTCGGTCGTGATGGAGATCTCCGATCATATCAACGTGCTCGATTACGGCGTGAAGATCGCCGACGGCACGCCGCAGCAAATCCGCGACAATCCTAAGGTCATCGCCGCCTATCTCGGTGCGGATGAAGAGGAAGCCATGGCGGCGATGGAGGGCGAGACGTGAGCGCCGCCCCCATGCTCGCCATCACTGGTCTGCGCGCATCCTATGGCAAGATCGAAGCGCTGAAAGGCGTCGACCTCGACATCAAGCACGGTGAAATCGTCGCACTGATCGGTGCCAATGGTGCCGGCAAGTCGACGCTGATGATGACCATCTTCGGCAAGCCGCGGGCACGTTCGGGCGTAATCACCTATGACGGCATTGATATCACCGGCCTTCCGACCCACGAGATCGCGCGGATGCGCATCGCGCAGTCGCCGGAGGGGCGCCGGATTTTCCCGCGCATGAGCGTGGCGGAAAATCTGCAGATGGGGGCCGACGTTAATGAAAGCACGCCCGCCGAACGCACCGACAGCCTCGACAAGGTACTGACGCTGTTTCCGCGCCTCAGGGAGCGCATGACCCAGCGCGGCGGCACGCTGTCCGGCGGCGAGCAGCAGATGTTGGCCATCGGCCGCGCGCTGATGAGCCGCCCGCGCCTGCTGTTGCTCGACGAGCCCTCGCTCGGCCTCGCACCGCTGATCGCCAAACAGATTTTCGATGCCATCCGCGTGCTCAACAAGCAGGACGGATTGACGGTCCTGATTGTCGAGCAGAACGCCAATCACGCGCTGCGTCTGGCCCATCGCGGCTATGTCATGGTCAACGGGTTGATCACCCTGTCGGGTACCGGAAGCGAACTCCTGAAAGCCCCGGAAATCCGCTCCGCCTATCTCGAAGGCGGCCGGCACGGCTGACGGATCCATATCCCTCATCGCGATGACATTGACGCGCGGAGCGATGCAAACAATCGACATTATTCTCAAGGTAGAATAATGCCCCAATCGCGATACTGTCATGGCGCTGCGTTTGCCTGCATTCGAACGGAACACGGGGACTTCCTATGAAATTCATTAAATTCATCGGCCTGACTGCGGGCGCTTCGATCGCGTTTGCGTCCGTTGCACTGGCGCAGGATATTCCTGTCGCCGTCGCGTCATCGATGACCGGCAGCGAATCCGCCTTCGGCCGCCAGTTCAAGAATGGCGCCGAACTCGCCGTCGCCGATATCAACGCCGCCGGCGGCCTGCTGAACAGGAAGCTCGCGCTGCAGGTCGGCGATGACGGCTGCGATCCCAAGCAGGCCCGCTCGATTGCCGAGAAATTCGCCAGCGCGCGCATCCCGTTTGTCGCCGGTCACTATTGTTCGTCGTCGTCGATCCCCGCATCGGAAGCCTATGCCGACGGCAATGTGCTGCAGATCTCGCCGGGCTCGACCAATCCATTGTTCACCGAACGCAAGCTCGCCAATGTGCTGCGCGTCTGCGGCCGCGACGACCAGCAGGGTCTTGTTGCCGGCGAGTACATTGCCAAAAATTACAAGGGCAAGAACATCGCGATCCTGAACGATAAGACGACCTATGGAAAAGGCCTCGCCGACGAAACCAGGAAGGCGCTGAACAAGGCCGGCGTTACCGAGAAGATGTTCGAGAGCTACAACAAGGGCGACAAGGATTTTAATGCGATCGTGTCCCGCCTGAAGCGCGACAATATCGATCTGGTCTATGTGGGCGGTTATCACCAGGAAGCCGGGCTCATCGTCCGTCAGATGCGCGACCAGGGCCTCAAGACGGTGCTGATGGCCGGCGACGCAATCAACGACAAGGAGTTCGCCTCCATCACCGGGCCGGCTGGGGAAGGTACGCTGTTCACCTTCGGTCCTGATCCGCGCAACAAGCCCACCGCGAAAGCGATTGTCGACCGCTTCAAGGCCAAGAACATCGATCCCGAGGGCTACACGCTCTACACCTATGCTGCCTTCCAGGTCTGGTCACAGGCTGTCGCCAAGGCCGGCACCACCGACACCAGGAAGGTGATGGACACGATCAAGGCCGGCGAATGGGACACCGTGCTTGGCAAGCTGGCCTTCGACGCCAAGGGCGACATCAAGGCGATCGACTATGTCGTCTACACATGGGACGCCAAGGGCGACTATGCCGAACTGAAGCAGTAGGCCTGCAGGGCCGCACCTCTCCGCGCATGATGAGAGGTGCGGCTCGGCTTACGTCGTGATGTCGGTGCCTGAGCCGGTGAGACGGTTGCCCACGCGCAAGGCGGCTTCGGCATGTTTTTGATCCGCTGGGCGCAGGCTCGTACAGCGACAGCTCTTGCGACGACCTGCCGCAGCCGGACTCACAGGCTGCCTCTTTGCGGCCTAAAATTGCCGATGACTCGGCATCAAAATAAGTTGAGAATGATCTTATCGTTCGGGCGGCCGGATTGCGTTTGCGGCCGAAAACTCTTTGCGAGGATCATCCCCATGAAACCATTCAATGTGATCGGCTTGGCCTTTGCCGCGTCGCTGCTCTCAACCGCAGCCTTCGCGCAGGACATCAACGTCGCGGTGGCCGGCCCGATGACGGGCGGCGAATCCGCTTTCGGCCGCCAGATGAAGAACGGCGCCGACCAGGCTGTGGCAGATCTCAACGCCGCCGGCGGCGTGCTCGGCAAGAAGCTGGCGCTGCAGGTCGGTGACGATTCCTGCGATCCCAAACAGGCCCGCTCGATCGCCGAGAAGTTCGCAAGCGCCAAGGTGCCGTTCGTCGCCGGCCACTTCTGCTCGTCGTCGTCGATCCCGGCCTCCGAAGCCTATGCGGACGGTAACGTGCTGCAGATCACGCCGGCCTCGACCAACCCGCTGTTCACCGAGCGCAAGCTCGCCAACGTGCTGCGCGTCTGTGGCCGCGATGACCAGCAGGGCCTCGTCGCCGCCGACTACATCGCCAAGAACTTCAAGGGCAAGAACGTCGCGATCCTCAACGACAAGACGACCTACGGGAAGGGTCTCGCCGACGAAACGAAGAAGGCACTCAACAAGGCCGGCTTCAACGAGAAGATGTTCGAGAGCTACAACAAGGGCGACAAGGACTTCAACTCGATCGTCTCGCGCCTGAAGCGCGACAATATCGATCTGGTTTATGTCGGCGGCTATCATCAGGAAGCCGGCCTGATCCTGCGCCAGATGCGCGACCAGGGTCTCAAGACCGTGTTGATGGCCGGCGACGCCATGAACGACAAGGAATTCGCATCCATCACCGGACCCGCCGCAGAGGGCACGTTGTTCACCTTCGGCCCCGACCCGCGCAACAAGCCGAGCGCGAAGGCCATCGTCGAGAAGTTCAAGGCCAAGAACATAGACCCTGAAGGCTACACGCTCTACACCTATGCCGCATTCCAGGTCTGGTCACAGGCTGTCGCCAAGGCCGGCTCCGCCGACACCAAGAAGGTGATGGATGTGATCAAGGCCGGCGAATGGGACACCGTGCTCGGCAAGATGGCATTTGACGCCAAGGGCGACATCAAGGCGATCGACTATGTCGTCTACAAGTGGGACGCCAAGGGCAACTACACCCAGATCGACGCGAAGGGGACGTGAGAGCGAGCGCCGCAAGCACTTCCCATCACCTCTCCCCGCAAGTGCGGGGCGAGGTTAAGAGAGAGCTCCTAGCCGAAATTCTGCAGCGCGGGAAATGTCTCCAGCAACCAGATGCTGGCATTCGAGACGGCGCCGGTGAGAAACGCGATGCCGGTGATCACCATCAGCACGCCCATGGCGCGCTCGACATGGACGAGATGCTTCTTGATGCGCGCAAACACGCTGGAGAATTGCTCCACCATGAAGGCCGCAATGAGGAACGGGATGCCGAGGCCCAGGGAATAGACCGCAAGCAGCCCTGCGCCCTTGGTCACCGTTGCTTCTGCCGCCGCCACCGACAGGATCGCCGCGAGGATCGGGCCGATGCACGGCGTCCAGCCAAACGCAAAAGCCAGGCCCATCACATAGGCGCCCCACAAGCCGACCGGCTTGGGCATGCTCAGGCGTCCCTCGCGCATCAGCAACCCGATGCGCGTGAGGCCAAGGAAATGCAGGCCCATCAGGATGATCAGGATGCCGGCAACGATTGACAGTTCCGCCGCATAGGAGCGGATCACGCTGCCGACCAGACTGGCGCTGGCGCCAAGCGCCACGAACACCGTGGAGAAGCCCAGCACGAACACGGCAGCGGAGATCATCACCGCGCGCCTGGAGACTGCTTCCTGCTCGTCATTGGCGACATGCTCGATGGTCGCACCCGTCAGATAGATCAGATAGGGCGGCACCAGCGGCAGCACGCAGGGCGACAGGAACGAGACAATACCGGCAATCAGTGCGGCGGGGATCGTGACATCGGAAATCATGCGGCTAGATGCACCGCGACTGCGGCTGGATGCAAGCGCGATGGATCAAATCCCCGCCACTTCCGGCTGTTGTGATCGCGTCGTGATCGGTTGACCGCGCAGCGCTGCTACGGTCAGGTCGGGCCAAGAGGGAACCGCCATGAAGAATCTGCTTACCGATATCGCCGGCGTTCGCGTCGGCCATGCTGACGACGCCCAGCTGGCCTCCGGCGTCACCGCCATCCTGTTCGACAGGCCGGCCGTGGCCTCTGTCGATATACGCGGCGGCGGCCCGGGCACGCGCGAGAGCGCGCTGCTCGATCCCGTCAACACCGTGGATGCCATCCACGGCCTCGCGCTGGCCGGCGGCTCCGCCTTCGGGCTCGAGGCCGGCGGCGGCGTGCAGGCCTGGCTCGCCGAACAGGGCCGCGGCTACCAGATCGGCAATGCCGTCATCCCCATCGTGCCCGGCGCGATCCTGTTCGACTTGCTCAATGGCGGCAACAAGGCCTGGGGCCGCTTCCCGCCCTATCGCGATCTCGGCTATGCCGCCGCGGCAGCCGCCAGCGATGCCTTCAGGCTCGGCAGCGTTGGCGCAGGGCTCGGTGCCACGACAGTCAACTTCAAGGGCGGCCTCGGCTCGGCCTCTGCCGTCACGCCATCGGGCGTGCGCGTCGCCGCACTCGCTGCGATCAATGCGATCGGCAGTGTCACCATCGGCGACGGCCCGCACTTCTGGGCGGCGCCATTCGAAGTCGGCAACGAGTTCGGCGGACACGGCATGCCCGACAAGATGAAACCGGAGATGCTGGCGATGCGTATCAAGGGCGGACCGGCGGCAACGTCGATCGAGAACACGACACTTGCCGTCGTTGTTACCGATGCGATCCTGACCAAGGCGCAAGCACAACGTCTCGCCATGATGGCGCAGACCGGATTCGCCCGCGCGATCTATCCGGTACATGCGCCGCTCGACGGTGACATCGTGTTTGCGGCGGCGACGTGCGAAAAGTCGATCGATCCACTGGTGGGCTTGACCGAACTCGGCATGTTCGCGGGCAATGTGATCGCCCGCGCCATCGCGCGTGGTGTGTATGAAGCGACAGCGCTCCCGTTTACGAACGCGCTTGCGGCGTTTCGCGATCGGAACTAGGTCGTCGCTCCGCAACCAATCGCGCCTGTCGTTGTTTCTATCCGAGAGACATTCGGAGGACGGGCGATGCCGTCGAGTGCGATTCGACATCTCACTTACGATCCGGTGAGCCGCGAATTGCGCGTCACTTTCACCAGCGGCCGTCGGTATGCTTATGCGCAGGTGCCACCGGAAGTTTACGCGGCCTTCAGCAGCGCAGCGTCACGCGGCGCGTTCTTCAACCACCGCATTCGCGATCGCTTCGCCTATCGCGAGCTGACGCGTTCGGGGCCGGAACGCAGATCAGGCGCTGATCGCCAGCGTCGACTTCGCATTTGAGATCTGCTGCGCCTGACGCGCGATCATCTTTTCGATCGCGTTATAGGACGAGCTCGCGGTGGAGGTCGTCGACGATGCCGGGACGGCTGTGGTCGACGTCACCGTCGATCCGTCCGCATATGCGATGGATGTCGTGGTGCTGCCATCGGCGTTCATCGTGGTCGTCGTGGTCGAACCGGCAGTATCGGAATCGCCACCAGCGCCACCGCCCTTGCCGCCGCCGCCGGCGTGATGGGACTTGCCGGCGCCCTTGAGCGCCGAGCCGAGCTCATCCAGGCTCACCGATCCATCGCCATTCTTGTCGAGCTTGGCGAAGACCTTGTCGGCATTCTCGACATTGGTGCCACCGGCGCCGAGCTTGTCCTCGAATTCCGCTTTGCTGATCCCGCCGCTGCCGTCACCATCGAGCTGCGCAAACAGGCTCTTCAGCGCATCCGACCGGCTCTTCGAGGACGACGAGACCGACAGGCTCTGCGCATCCAGCAGCGCGCTCATCGTGCCGGACGAAATCGAGGTCGAGGCTGACGAACTGCCGCTCGATGTCGACGACGTCGACGAACTGGCCTGCGACGTCGCGTTGGAGATATTGAAGACGCTCGCCGCCGGCTGCGTGACGCCGGTGGTCGGCTTCGACGCAGTGGTCTTCTTCGACGTCAGCGCCTGCAGCGCATCCAGTGCGGACGCGGCAAGACCGAGGGCCTGCAACATCGCGTATCTCCTGCTCATGCCGCATCCGCGGCGCAATTCCCTGCAAGGATTTCAGCAAGCCGCGTGCCAGCGAAAAAACGTCGATAAAACAACGACCCACATCAGAGGCCGCGCGCATGTGTCCCGGCAAATCATGCCGCCGCGGCAGAACTTGCCGGCGCGCGGCGAGCGTTGCCCGCACCCCGGCCCCATGTTACGCGAGGCGACCCATTCGCCGCCGTCCAAAAACGTTCAGGAAAATCCGATGTCCCAGAGCTTCACGCCCCGTCCGCTGGTGATCGCGCCATCCATCCTGGCCGCCGATTTTGCCAGGCTCGGCGAAGAGGTCCGCGCCGTGGATACCGCCGGCGCCGACTGGATGCATCTCGACGTCATGGACGGCCATTTCGTGCCGAACATTTCCTACGGCCCCGACGTCATCAAGGCGATGCGCCCGCATACCAAGAAGATCTTCGACGCACATCTGATGATCGCGCCTTGTGACCCCTATCTCGAAGCCTTCGCCAAGGCCGGCTGCGACCACATCACCGTGCACGCCGAAGCAGGTCCGCATCTGCATCGCTCGCTGCAGGCGATCCGCAATCTCGGCAAGAAGGCCGGCGTCTCGCTCAATCCCGGCACGCCGATCACGGCCATCGAATATGTGCTCGATCTCGTCGATCTCGTGCTGGTGATGTCCGTCAATCCCGGCTTCGGCGGCCAGGCCTTCATTCCGTCCGCGCTCGGCAAGATCTCGGACCTCCGCGCCATGACCGCGGGCCGCCCGATCGATATCGAGGTCGATGGCGGTGTGTCCGCTGCAGTCGCGGGGCAACTCGCCGCGGCAGGCGCGAATGCCTTCGTCGCCGGCTCCGCCGTGTTCAAGGGCGGCACCGTGGAGAGCTACAAGGCGAATATCGACGGCATCCGCGCAGCGGCCGCGAATGCCCGCGGCGAGATGGTGTAGCGCCTCTCCCGATTCAAATATCAAACAGCCACGCTTCCGCAGGCGCTCGGCAAGGCGTCATGCTACGGCGCCGGCGGCCGCGGCACGACTGGCAGCGTCATCGTCACCGGCATGACACTGCAACTGAGTATCGACGGCGCAGCACCCGTTACACTGGCGCAGGACAAGCAACTGCCGAAGCGCCGCCGCTGCGTGACTGCCTACGGGATCGCTGAAGCCTATCATCATCAGGCCAAAGACGGCGCGCAGACGCTGGCGGTGCTGGTGGAGACCGTAGACGCCGACCAGTTTCACGCGGGGCCGAACCGGCGCTTCATGGCGGTGACGGCACGATTGCCAAAGCCATAAATTCGGCAGGAAAATCAGGCCTTCGGGCGCATCCAAGGTGGCCTCCCCCGCCCCGATCTGCTAAAGCGCGGCGTAATCCCCCAAACGTCAGAGTGCGCAATGATCCCTCGCTATACCCGTCCGGAAATGGCCTCCATTTGGGAGCCGCAGACCCGCTTCAAGATCTGGTTCGAGATCGAGGCCCATGCGGCCGATGCGCTGGCGGAACTCGGTACCATTCCGAAGGACGCGGCGAAGACGATCTGGGCCAAGGCCAAGGATGCCACCTTCAATGTGGAGCGCATCGACGAGATCGAGCGCGAGACCAAGCATGACGTCATCGCCTTCCTGACCCATCTGGCCGAGATCGTCGGCCCCGAAGCGCGCTTCGTGCATCAGGGCATGACCTCGTCCGACGTGCTCGACACATGCCTCAACGTGCAGCTCACCCGCTGCGCCGATATCCTGATCGCCGACGTCGATCGCCTGCTGGCCGCGCTGAAGACCCGCGCCTTCGAGCACAAGATGACGCCGACCATCGGCCGCTCCCACGGCATCCATGCCGAGCCGGTCACCTTCGGCCTCAAGCTCGCTTACGCCTATGCGGAATTCACCCGCGCCCGCGCGCGTCTCGTGACTGCGCGCGAGGAAGTCGCCACCTGCGCCATCTCCGGCGCCGTCGGCACCTTCGCGCAGATCGATCCGCGCGTTGAAGAACATGTCGCCAAGGCGATGGGCCTCAAGCCCGAACCGATCTCGACGCAGGTGATCCCGCGCGACCGCCACGCGATGTTCTTCGCGACGCTCGGCGTGATCGCCTCGTCGATGGAACGTCTTGCGACAGAAGTGCGCCACATGCAGCGCACCGAAGTGCTGGAAGCCGAGGAGTTCTTCTCAGAGGGCCAGAAGGGTTCGTCGGCCATGCCACACAAGCGCAACCCGGTGCTGACCGAAAACATCACCGGTCTCGCCCGCATGGTGCGCGCCTATGTAACGCCCGCGATGGAAAACGTGGTGCTGTGGCACGAGCGCGATATCTCACACTCCTCCGCCGAGCGCATGTTCGGCCCGGATGCCACGGTGACCCTGGACTTCGCGCTCAACCGCATGGCCGGCGTGATCGAAAAGCTGCTGGTGTATCCCGCCAACATGCAGAAGAACCTCGACCGCCTCGGCGGCCTCGTGCATTCGCAGCGCCTCTTGATCGCGCTGACCCAGAAGGGCGCATCGCGCGAGGACGCCTACAAGCTCGTGCAGCGCAACGCCATGCCGGTGTGGCGCGGCGAAGGCGATTTCCAGACGCTGCTGAAGAAGGACGCCGACGTGAAGAAGTATCTCACGGATGCGGAGATCGAGGAGCAGTTCGACCTCGGCTATCACTTCAAGCACGTCGACACGATCTTCACGCGCGTGTTCGGTACCTCATCCTGAGGAGCGACGTCTTTCGCGTCTCGAAGGATGAACGCCACACACCATGGTTCGAGACGGCGCCGAAGCGGCGCCTCCTCACCATGAGGACGGAGTCCGCTGGCTACATCGTCGCCGTATGTCTGCGGCGCGGTCATCACTTCAGCAAGACGCCAGGCCTGAGCATTCGCCTGCTCTCAGGCCTTGGCGTCGAAGGCGACGGCCATATGGGCGTGTTGGTGAAGCACCGCTACGATCGCCGCCGCGATCCCGCCAGGCCGAACCTGCGCCAGGTGCATCTGATCCCGTCCGAGCTGTTCGACGAATTGCGCGCCAAGGGCTTCACGATCCAGCCCGGCGATCTCGGCGAGAACGTCACCACATCGGGGATCGACCTCGCAGCACTGCCGACCGGCACCCGGCTGCATCTCGGCGCGCATGCGGTGATCGAACTCACCGGCCTGCGCGAACCCTGTGTGCTGATGGACCGCTTTCAGGAGGGATTGAAGGCCGCGACGGAGGATCGCGATGCTGATGGCAATGTCATCTGCAAGGCCGGCGTGATGGCGGTTGTCGTTGCGGGTGGCGAAGTGGCGGCGGGCGATGCGATAGGCGTTGAGCTGCCGGAAGGTCAGCGACGGCCGTTGGAGCCGGTGTAGCCAACCGCGAGCGCGGTAAGCTCCCTCTCCCCGCATCTTACGCGGGGAGAGGGGTGGGGTGAGGGGCGAGGCATTGGCCTGTCCTAAGCGTATCGTTTTCGGATCGAAGATTCCGATCCGAGAGAGCGCAACAAGCGGTGAGCGCGTGCCTTGCCCCTCACCCGCCCGGTTTCGCTGCGCTACGCCGGGCGACCTCTCCCCGTAAAGGACGGGGAGAGGTTAAGAACCGCCGCCCTTCCCGAAAAAGCCCGAATGCCCCTGTCTTGATTGCCAGACCCGCAGCAACTCCGCAGTAACCATCCTCCCCTAGGCTCTCATGATGCCGACGCGTCCCACCATCCTTGTGTTCGACTCCGGTCTCGGCGGTCTCACCGTCCAGCGCGAGATTGCGAAGGCACGTCCGGATGGCCGCTATGTCTATGTGGCCGATGACGCATTCTTTCCCTACGGCCAGCACACCGAAGAGGCGCTGATCGGCCGCGTGGTGCCGCTGATGGGCGAGCTGATCGCCGCCCACCGGCCGGACCTCGTGGTCATTGCCTGCAACACCGCCTCGACGCTGGTGCTCACCCATCTGCGCGCCACTTACACAGTGCCCTTCGTCGGCACCGTGCCGGCGATCAAGCCGGCCTGCGCGCGCTCAGTGACCAAGCGCGTCTCGGTGCTTGGCACGTCGGGCACCGTGAAGCGCGAATATACCCAGACGCTGATCCGCGAATTCGGCGGCGGCTGCATCGTCACGCTGGTCGGCTCGGCCGATCTCGCTTCCATGGCGGAAGAGGCCCTGGGCGGCACCGACATCGACGACGCCGACCTGTTTCGCGAGATCGCGCCCTGTTTTGTGCAGGATGCCGCAGGCGCCCGCACCGACACGATCGTGCTCGCTTGTACTCACTACCCGCTGTTGCTCGACCACCTTGATCGCATCGCCCCGTGGCCGGTGGCATGGATCGATCCGGCTCCCGCGATCGCACGCCGCGTGGTCGGCCTGATCGGAGATCATCAGCCCGGCGTGCCGCCCGCCGATGCCGTGCTGCTCTACACCTCCGGCAAGCGCCACGCCTGGCCAGAAGCGCTTGCGCCGTTCTTCGGCCGGCAGGTCGCGGCCTAGCAACCGACATCTCGACTTTCCCCCGTGCGCTGCTAGCCTTACGGCGCGCCGTTCCGAAAAGAGAACGGCAAAGGGAGACCAGCATGTTCAAGACGAATTTTCTGAAGAATGGCCTTCTCAAGACACTCCTTGTCGGCGTGGCGATCACGGCCTGCGCCGGCGCTGCCAGTGCACAAGGCATCAAGCGCACGCCGCTGCAGGACATCAAATATCCCGCTGGCCATCACATCGTGACGGTCGTGGCTGAGCTCGGCCCGAATCAGCTCGCCGGCCGCCATACCCATCCGGGGATCGATACCGGTTACGTTCTCGATGGCGACGCGACGCTGATCGTCGAGGGCCAGCCAGACAAGGCGCTCAAGGCGGGCGATTCCTATGCCGTCCCGGCCGGGATTCCGCATGACGTGAAGACCGGCGACAAGGGTCTGAAGATCATGGCAGTCTATGTCGTGGAAGACGGCAAGCCGCTGGCAACGCCCGCGCCGAAATAGACACTGAAGTCACAGGATCTACCAAAGCCCATGACGACCCCCGCGCCATTTCACGACCTCAAGCAGAAATGGCGCGAGGGCCGCCCCACTTTCGGGGCCATCGCCACGATCCCCAGCATCCAGACCGTGCGCATCATGGCGCAGACGCTGGACTGGATCATCGTCGACCTCGAACACGGTCCGATCGATCTCAACACCGCCCACGGGATGATCATGGCCACCGCAGGCACACCCTGCACGCCATTGGTGCGTGTTGCCGCCAACGAGCCCTGGCTGGCGAAAGCGCCGATGGATTTCGGCGCCATGGGCATCAACTTCCCGATGATCAACAGCGCCGACGATGCGACCAAGGCTGTGCGCAGCCTGCGTTATCCGCCCGAGGGCGAGCGGCTGTGGGGACCGTTCCATGCGCCGTTCCGCTGGAACACCGGCATGCCGGATTACATGTCCCGCGCGGACGACAGCATGATCTGCATGGTCACCATCGAGCATATCGATGCGGTGAACCGGATCGACGAGATCATGGCCACTGATGGCATCGACATCGCGGTGATCGGCGTCGGTGACCTCGCCACATCCATCGGCAAGCGCGGCCAGCCGGGCGATCCCGAGGTGCAGGCGCTGGTCGCCCGGGCCGAGGCCGGCATTCTCAAGTCAGGCGTTCCGCTGGGCGGGGCCGCGCTGAACGCAGACATGGGGAATGCCATGATCGAACGGGGCTATGTGGCGCTGGCACTGGGATTCGACTGGTCACTGTTCCAGCGCGGAATCGCCGCCGGCTTCGAGGGCATCAGGCGATAAAACTGCCTTTTCGAGGTCGATTTCGCGCCGGAACCGGCCGGATTGGCGCTATAAACCCGCAAAACGGCAAAAAGCCTGTCTTTCAATTGACATAACCGGCCCCGCCCCCTACAAACCGCCCTGCTCGCGGGCCGTTTTCGGCCCGCGAAGCGTTTCGCACCCGTGGTTCTCCACCCAGCTTTGGGAATGAACCTGTCGGTGCCGGGATTTTCCAGACCTCTGTTTTCAGACCCTGGACTGATCGCGGTACACAGGAGGGCGCGTCTCCTCACATCCACCAAGAGCCATCGCTTCGCGATGGCCGACAACATCGAGGACGCGATGACAAAGCGTAGTGAAGCTAAATACAAAATCGACCGCCGTATGGGCCAGAACATTTGGGGTCGTCCCAAGTCTCCGGTCAACAAGCGCGAATACGGCCCCGGCCAGCACGGCCAGCGCCGCAAGGGCAAGCTCTCCGACTTCGGCATGCAGCTGCGCGCCAAGCAGAAGCTCAAGGGCTACTACGCCAACATTTCCGAGCGCCAGTTCCACGCCATCTATGTCGAAGCGACCCGCCTCAAGGGCGACTCGGGTGAAAACCTGATCGGCCTGCTCGAGCGCCGCCTCGACACCGTGGTGTATCGTTCGAAGTTCGTTGCCACCATGTTCGCGGCCCGTCAGTTCATCAACCACGGCCACATCAAGGTGAACGGCAAGCGCGTCAACATCGCGAGCTATCTCGTGAAGGTCGGCGACGTCATTGAGGTCAAGGAATCCTCCA
Organism: Tardiphaga sp.; assembly: GCF_041424195.1. NCBI lineage: Bacteria > Pseudomonadati > Pseudomonadota > Alphaproteobacteria > Hyphomicrobiales > Nitrobacteraceae > Tardiphaga > Tardiphaga sp. The sequence goes on from NZ_JBGMOE010000005.1 coordinate 56,975, forward strand.
AGCAGCTCGCTTTCGTTCTGGAAGCCAGCCAGCTCGGCGAACGCGACACCCCGGATTACGTCGAAACCGACCACAGCAAGATGACCGCCAAGTTCATCCGCATTCCGCAGCTGTCGGACGTTCCCTTCGCCGTGCAGATGGAACCGCATCTGATCGTCGAATTCTATTCGCGCTAAATTCTGACAGCGCTAACGACATCAAGGCCCCGGATTTTCCGGGGCCTTTTTTGTTGTGTAAGCTCAGCGCTCACATGAACGGACGTCATCATGCCCCACACCCCCGCCTCGCCCGATCCGTCACAGCCGCCGGTCCGCATCAACCTTCTGTCCGACACGCAGACGCGGCCGACGCCCGCGATGCGCGCGGCGATCGCTTCGGCCGAGGTCGGCGACGAACAGATGGGCGATGATCCCACCGTGAATGCGCTCTGCGCCCGGGTCGCGGAGCTGCTCGGCAAGGAAGCTGCGGTGTTCATGCCGTCAGGCACCATGTGTAATGTCGCGGCGCTGCTGGTGCATTGCAGGCCCGGCGATGAAGTGATCGCACACAAGACCGCGCATATTCTCTCGCGCGAAGGCGGTACCCACGCCGCGCTCGGCGGTTTCCAGATCACCGGGCTGGATGGCGCCGACGGCAAATTCACGCCTGAAGCGCTACGCGCCGCATTGCATCCGCATACGCGCTACGAGATGCCGCAGACGCTCGTCAGCGTTGAGCAGACCGCCAATATCGGCGGCGGCACGATCTGGAGCAAACAACATCTCGATGAAGTCGCAGACATCGCCCACGCGCGGGGCATGGCCACCCACATGGATGGCGCGCGGCTGCTGAATGCCAGTGTCGCCACCGGCATCAGCGCGCGCGACATGGCGGCTGGTTGGGACTCGGCCTGGATCGATTTCACCAAGGGCCTCGGCGCACCGCTCGGGGCTGCGCTGGCTGGCCCGCGCGCATTCATCGACAAGGTCTGGCACTGGAAGCAGCGACTGGGCGGCGCCATGCGCCAGGCCGGCATGAGCGCCGCGGGATGTCTGTATTCACTCGATCATCATGTGGACCGATTGGCCGACGATCACGCCAATGCCCGCGCCCTTGCGAGCGGACTGGCACAGATCAACGGCATCGACGTGCAACAGCCGGAAACCAATCTCGTCTTCTTCGATCCCGCAGGCTCCGGCATCAGCGGCGCTGACATGGTCAAAGCTCTGCGCGCGAAAGGCGTGCTCCTCGCCACCATGGACGGCCGCATCCGCGCCTGCACCCATCTGGATGTCACGGCTGACATGATCGAGGAGACGCTGGGATTGATCAGGGACGTGGTGCACGCCAACTAACCTCTCCCCGCTCGCGGGAGAGGTCGACTGGAGCGCGCGAAGCGCGTGCAAGTCGGGTGAGGGGGAGCCAGCGAGTAAAACACTGGCTCCCCCTCACCCGCCGCGGACTGCGTCCGCGCCACCCTCTCCCCGCAAGCGGGGCGAGGGAAAAATAGCAGCCCCTACTTCAATGCCTCGGCGATGATCTTCCGCACATCCACCTCCATCCGCACGCGTTGCGATGGCGACTGCGCCATCACAAGCACGAACATGTCGTTCTTCGGATCGACCCAGAAGAACGTGCCGCCGACGCCATCCCAGCGATATTCGCCGATCGGGCCCGGCTCGCTGGCGAGTTCCTTAGTGCGCACTGCAAAGCCGAGACCGAAGCCACTGCCGGCACCCGGGAAGTAATAATAGTCGCGCTTCACTCCGCTCTCCGGCCCGATGTGATCGCGCGTCATCTCCGCCACGGTCTCGGGTTTGAGATAGCGCTTGCCGTCGAGCATGCCGCCATTGAGCAGCATCTGAAGGAAACGCGCGTAATCCGCCGTGGTGCTGACGAGACCTGAGCCGCCGGCCTCCCAGCGCCTCACTTGCGATGGATCGTGAATGCCTATCACCACGCCGACCATGCGATCTCCCGGGAACGGCTCGGCGACGCGGGCGCGCTTGGCGTAGTCCGTGATGTAGAATGACGTGTCGACCATGCCCAGGGGATCGAACAGCCGGCTCTTCTGGAATTCATAGAGCGATTGCCCGGACACCACTTCGATGACACGGCCAAGGATGTCGGTGGAATGGCCGTAGTCCCACAGCGTGCCGGGCTGCTCGGCGAGCGGAAGCTGCGCAATGCGATCGGCCCATGAGGCGTTGTCCCAGTCGCGGCCGAAGACATCGAGTTGCGCATAACGTTTCCGGGCGGGATCGTCGCCATAGAAACCGTAGGTGATGCCCGATGTGTGCCTGAGCAAATCGGCGATGGTGATCGGCCGCTGCAGTGGCACGAGGCCGAATGTGGCGTGTTCGTCGCCGCCGTTGGTGTCGACGCCCACCTGTGCCTTCGCGAAAGCCGGAATGTATTTCGCAACGGGATCGTCGAGGCGCAGTCTGCCATCCTCGACCAGCATCATCGCGGCCACCGAGGTGATCGGTTTCGTCATCGAATACAGCCGGAAGATCGCATCCCTGGTCATCGGATGCCCGCTGTCGAGATTGCCGAACACATCCGAATAGACCGGCTTGCCGTGCTGTTGCACGAGCACGACCGCGCCGGGAATCTTCCGCTCCGCGACCATGTCGAGAAAATAGCGATCGAGCGCCAGCAGTCTCTCGGCGGAGAATTCGCGCGCAATGGATTGCGGTTTTTCGGCTCGGGCCGGCGGCGAAGGCGCGGCGATGGTGCCGACGCTGCAGAGCGTCAGCAGCAGGAGTGCGGCGCGCCTATTTCTCCAGCGCTTCATAGACCAACAGCTTCAATGACCTTTGAATGCGCTGCCGCTCCGACGGCGTCTGCTCGAGCAGGATGAAGAAGAAATCCTGTTTGGGATCGATGACGAAGTAGCAGCCACTGGCGCCGTCCCATTTCAGTTCGCCGAGAGATCCCGGCGGTGGCGGCTTGGCATTGCCGGGATCGGTGCGCACCGCAAAGCCATAGCCGAAGCCGAAGCCGTCGCCGGGGAAATACAGATAGTCGCGCGCGACGCCGGAATCCTTGCCGATGTGATCGGTGGTCATGTCCTTGAACGTCGCCGCGCTCATGAAGCGCTTGCCGTCATATTCGCCGCCGTTCAGCAGCATCTGCGCGAACTTCGTGTAATCCGCCAGCGTCGACACCATGCCGCCGCTGCCGGATTCCCATTTCTGATAGGTCTCGGGTCGGCCCTGTCGGCCGGTGCGGAAATCGCGATCCCAGGCCATCGGCTTGGCGAGCATGGCCTCCTTCGACTTCTCCTTCACGAAGAAGCCGGTATCCTTCATGCCGAGCGGTCCGAGAAACGCCTCCTCCTCGTAGCCGAGCAGCGACTTGCCCGAAACGATCTCGATCACGCGGCCGAGAATGTCGGTGGAATGTCCATAGTCCCACAGCGTGCCGGGCTGGTGCTCGAGCGGCAGTTGCGCGATGCGGTCGGCGAATTCCTTGTTGTCGAAATCGCCGCTGTAGATATCCGCATTGCCATAGGCGCGACGCACCAGACTCTCGCCATAGAAGCCGTAAGTGATGCCCGACGTGTGCAGCAGCAGGTCGCGGATCGTCACCGGGCGATCGGGCGCGACGATGTCCAGCGCCTTCTCGCCATTCTCCAGCTTTGTCTCGACGCCGACCTTGGCCTTGGCAAAGGACGGAATGTATTTGGAGACGGGATCGTCGAGCTTGAGCTTGCCCTGATCGATCAGCATCATCGCCGCAAAGGACGTGATCGGCTTCGACATGGAATGCAGCCGGAAGATCGTGTCATCGGTCATCGGCTGCCTGGTGTCGGGATCGCGGACGCCGAAAAATTCCTTGTAGACCGGCTTGCCGTGCTGCTGGATCAGGACAATGGCGCCGGGAATCTTGCCGTCGGCGATCTGCTTGCGGAAGAACTCGCCGATGGCAGCCAGTTTCTCCTGCGAGAATTTAGCCCCGGCCGGAATGTCGAAGGTGCCTTCCGCGGCAAAGCGATCCTGGGCGAGGACGGGTGATCCGGTGAGCAACAGCGCTCCGCAGAGCAGCGAGCGTAGTCCGTGCCGCAAATTCATCGCCGCTCCTCTTGCCTGATCAGGCGGAGTGTAACGGCACGACGGTATCAGACAAGGGGAAGTGCGCGTGCGAGCGCGCGGCGATGAAGATCCGCCGACGGCTCGGAAAAGCAGCAGAAGGTGACGGCAGTGACCACCGGCGCATCCTTCAACGCCTTAATAACCGAGTCGATTGCGATGGGAGCGGCACGCGCCGCCGGAAAGCCGTAGACGCCGGTGGAGATGGCGGGGAAAGCAATGGAGACCAGACCATGCGCCTGACACAACATCAGCGCGCGTTGGTAACACGACGCCAGCGCCCCATCCTCGCCGGCCTTGCCGCCATGCCAGACGGGACCAACCGCATGGATCACATGCGCTGCCGGTAAATTGTAACCTTTGGTGATCTTGGCGTCGCCGGTGGCGCATCCCCCGAGGGTGCGGCATTCCGCGAGCAACTCGGGACCGGCCGCCCGATGAATGGCGCCGTCCACACCGCCGCCTCCGAGAAGCGACGCATTGGCCGCGTTGACGATGGCGTCAACGCGGAGGGTCGTAATATCGGCCACGACGACGTCGAGCGTCGCCGTGCCTATGTGTCGACTTGAAATCAGGCCGACGCCGGGGCGGCAATCACGCCCTTCTCGGCCAGCAGGCTCTGCAACTCGCCAGCCTGGAACATCTCACGGATGATGTCGCAGCCGCCGACGAATTCGCCCTTCACATAAAGCTGCGGAATGGTCGGCCAGTTCGAATAGGTCTTGATACCGTCGCGCAGCTCGGCGGATTCGAGAACGTTGAGGCCTTTGTAGCCGACGCCCACATGATCGAGAATCTGGACCACCTGGCCCGAGAAACCGCACTGCGGAAACTGCGGCGTGCCCTTCATGAACAGCACCACGTCGTTGGTCTTCACTTCGTTCTCGATGAATTGCTCAATGCTCATGTCACGTCCCTGTTCAAGGTCCAGATTCAAGGTCTGGAGTTGGCGGTCCAGCCATCGGGCGAACCGCCCGGTCAGACTTGTCATATATGTAGCCGAATCCGTTCCACACCCCAAGTCTTAAGGACGGGGTCAAAGGCTTGAAATCACAGGCGCGAGAGCCTCATGGCCGGCCCGCCGCGGTCACTTTTCCGCAGTTTTTGCCAAGTCCGACCGGGCCAAAGATCATATGACGACGGGCCTTTTATAACCAATCCGACGACCTATTTAGGACAGGCTGCTCGGGAACCCATCACCAAGAGCAACGTTCTCTCCAAAATCGGAGACTTTCGTGACGAATCCAGCTTCTGCCATGAGTTCAGGCACCGCGTCCCTTGCGTCCGAATCCGCCCCCGCAGGCTCTCTGGCCCAAAGACTGGGCGACGCCTTCCTGAGCGTCCGCCACGAAACCGAACGCCGCGCCGCCCCGCTCTCCCCGGAAGACCAGTTGGTGCAGTCGATGCCCGACGCCAGCCCGGCGAAGTGGCACCGCGCCCATGTGACCTGGTTCTGGGAGCAATTCCTGCTCTCCGATCACGCGCCGGGCTACAAGGTCTATCACCCCGATTACGCTTACCTCTTCAACTCCTATTACGTCTCCGCCGGTCCCCGCCACGCCCGCGCACAGCGCGGCCACCTCACCCGGCCGGGCGCCGATGAAGTGACCGCCTATCGCAACCATGTCGATGCGGCCGTCATCAAATTCTTCAACGAGACGCCGGACGAAAAGCTGACCTCGCTGATCCCGCTGCTCGAAGTCGGCTTCAATCACGAGCAGCAGCATCAGGAGCTGATGCTCACGGACATCCTGCATGCGTTTGCACAGAACCCGATCCCCCCGGCCTATGATTCCGACTGGCGCTTTCCCGCACCGACCAGATCGGGCGATGCGTGGACCACGCTGACCGAAGGCATCCACACCATCGGCCATCAGAGCGACAGTTTCCATTTCGACAATGAGAAGCCCGCGCATCGCGCCCTCGTCGGTCCCGTCAAGCTCGCGCGCAATCTCGTCACCAACCGCGAATGGCTCGCCTTCATGGAGGCCGGCGGCTACGAGGAAGCCACGCTGTGGCTGATGGATGGCTTTGCCACTGTGGCCCGCGAGGAATGGCAGGCGCCCGGTCACTGGCGCAAGGTCGATGGCGAATGGCAGATCATGACGCTCGGCGGTCTCAAGCCGATCGATCTCGACGCGCCGGTGTGCCACGTCAGCTATTACGAATGCGACGCTTTCGCACGCTGGAGCGACAAGCATCTGCCGACCGAGATGGAATGGGAAGTCGCAGCCCGCGCCGGTCAGCTCAACGACGCCTTCGGCATCGTCTGGCAATGGACGCGTTCGGCCTACGCCGCCTATCCCGGCTACCGCGCCATCGAAGGCGCGCTCGGCGAATACAACGGCAAGTTCATGATCAATCAGCTGGTGCTGCGCGGCTCATCGCTGGCGACACCGGACAATCACAGCCGCGTCACCTATCGCAATTTCTTCTATCCCCACCATCGCTGGCAATTCACGGGCCTGCGGCTGGCCGATTACGGCAGCTGATTTCCTGACATCACGGCGCCTCGAAAGCGTTGAGGAGACTGACATGAACGTTCATGCCCCGTTGGCACTGTCACTGCTGAATGCCTCGGCATCCGCATTTGCTGCGGATGTCGCCGAAGCCCTGTCGGGGCATCCCAAGAAGCTGTCGCCGAAATACTTCTATGACGAAGCCGGCTCGGAGCTGTTCGAGCAGATCACCAGGCTCCCGGAATATTACCCGACCCGCACCGAGCTCGGCATTCTCCGCTCGCGTGGCAAGGACATCAACGCGATCATTCCGAAGAACGCCGCGCTGGTCGAATTCGGCGCCGGCGCCACCACCAAGGTGCGGCTGCTGCTGAATGAATGCGACGTCGGCGCGTATGTGCCGGTTGATATCTCCGGCGACTTCCTGCAGGCGCAGGCCGCCGAACTGCGCAAGGATTTCCCGGGCCTGAAGGTGTTGCCGGTGAATGCCGACTTCACCGCCCCCTTCGACCTGCCCGCCGATATCCGGTTGACGCCGAAGGTCGGATTCTTCCCGGGCTCGACCCTGGGCAATTTCGAGCCGCACGAGGCCGGCGCCTTCCTGCGCTCCGCCCGCGCCATTCTCGGCAGGGATGCCTTGATGCTGATCGGCATCGATCTGGAGAAGGATGAAAAGCTGCTGCACGCCGCCTATAATGATGCGGCCGGCGTCACCGGCAAGTTCAACATGAATGTGCTGGTGCGCATCAACCGCGAACTCGGCGGCGATTTCGATCTCTCGGCCTTCTCGCATCGCGCGATCTACAACAAGGAGCGCCACCGCATCGAGATGCACCTGATCGCCAGGAAGCCGCAGACCGTGCATGTGCTCGGCCGCAGCTTCGCCTTCCGGGCCGGCGAGAGCATCCATACCGAGAGCAGCTACAAATACAGCATCGAGCGTTTTGCGGCCCTCGCGCGTGGCTCGGGCTGGGAGCCGAAGGCGTCATGGACCGACGCGGACAAGCACTTCTCCGTGCACGCACTGATGGCAACGGAGTGAACTTACTACACCTCGCCCCGCTTGCGGGGAGAGGTCGAAATGCGCGCAGCGGATTTCGGGTGAGGGGGAGCCAGAGTTTTACTCAGAAGAGCCCCTCACCCCGACCCTCTCCCCGCAAGCGCGGGGCGAGGGCGCGACAGCGCTTCGCTACGCCTCCGGCACACCCGTCTGCAGCGCCAGCGCATGCAGCACGCCGCCCATCTGGCCTTTCAGCGACTGATAGACAATCTGGTGCTGGGCGACGCGGGATTTGCCGCGGAAGGATTCCGAGATCACGGTTGCCGCGTAATGGTCGCCGTCACCGGCCAGATCACGGATCGTCACCTGCGCGTCGGGAATCGCGGCCTTGATCATGGTCTCGATATCGCGGGCGTCCATCGGCATTAATCGGGTCTCCAGAATAGTTCGAATCGCGGCCGGTCGTCGCCGCCTCGGATCGCAAGCCTATCGCGCCTGCCGCACGACGTCACGGCTTTCTGAGGATAATCCCTCGTCTGACCCTTTTAAAGGCCGCCGGTATCCCACATCTGAAGGGCAGCATTTGACCGTCACAATGCCACTGCATGAGGGTTCACCATGAAGCTTCCCGGCCCGGATCACCCGATCACCATTGCGCCCACCGGCAAACACATCCGTGTTTCTGCCGGAGACATCGTGATCGCCGACACGACCAATGCCCTGACCCTCAAGGAGGCCAGCTACCCCGCAGTGGTGTATATCCCCCGCACGGACGCCAATATGGACGCGGTATCGCGCACCGACCGTGTGACGCACTGCCCGTACAAGGGCGACGCGAATTATTACAGCATCAAGACTGGCGACAAGGTGCTGGACAACGCGATCTGGACCTATGAGACGCCGTTTCCGGCAATGGCCGAGATCAAGGACTATCTGGCATTTTACCCAGACAAGGTGAAAATCGAGGAAGTGCCCGCTTGATCCCGGGCTGATTGCCGAAGCGGCTTTCGACAATTATCATGACGGCGCGCATCCCTGATGCGCCCGGCGACGCCTGTTGCGCGCGGAAGCGAGGGGGCTCGCCGTTCACATGTCAGACCGCAACGCTGCGCTGGATCGCGCCCGCACCTTTGTTACGCTGCTCGTGCTGGCGAACCACGCCGCAGTCGCTTACACCGCCTTCGGCCGCTATTACCCGAACCACTATCTGTGGTCGACGGCGCCGATCGTCGACAGCCAGCGCTGGATCGGCTTCAACATCCTGACGCTATTCAACGACGCCTTCTTCATGTGCCTGATGTTCATGCTGTCGGGCCTGTTCGTCTGGCCCAGCCTGAAGCGCAAGAGCATCGGCCACTTCCTGCGCGACCGCGCACTCCGCCTCGGCCTGCCCTTCCTGGCGATGATCTTCGTGCTGATGCCCATCGCCTATTACGCGTCGTTCAGCCTGTCGACGCACAAGACCGGCTTTGTCGAATTCTACGTCAACAATTTCAAACAGGGCCAATGGTTCGCCGGCCCCGGCTGGTTCATCTGGTATCTGCTGTTTCTCGATCTGGTCGCGATCCCGGTCTTCCTGCTCGCGCCGCGACTGGTGGACGGCATCAACCGGCTGTCGATCCGTGCCTTCGAACGACCGTGGTTGTTCGCCGCCGCGCTCGGCGTCGTTGCCGTGATCTCCTATGTGCCCTTCCTGTTTACGGTCGGCGCCGTCCGCTGGTTCAGCTGGGGGCCGCTGCAGGTGCAGTTCAGCCGGATGGCGATCTATGGCGTGTTCTTCTTCGCCGGCATGGGCATCGGCGCCGCCAATATCGACCAGGGCCTGCTCGCCCGCACCGGTGCGCTGGCGCGGCAATGGCTGTGGTGGACGATCGCTGCGGCCGTCGCGTTCGGCTCGCTGACCTATCTCGTCAATTTCCGCCGCATGAAGCTCGCCAATCTCACCGGCGCACCGCCATTCTGGTGGCAGTCGAGCTATGGCGTGATCTATGCGGTCGCCTGCACGCTGATCTGCCTCGCGGTGCTGGCGCTGTTCCTGCGCTTCGGCCAGCGTGAAAAGAGCATCTTCGATCCGCTGCGCGGAGATGCCTATGGCATCTTCGTGCTGCACTACATCCCGATGCTGTGGCTGCAATATGCGCTGCTGAACGCACCGCTCGGCGCCGGATCGAAAGCTTTCATCGCCTTCGCGGGCACGCTGGCGACGAGCTGGGCGGCGACGCGGGCGCTCCGCGCAATCCCGGGTGTGAAACGGATTTTGTAATCCGTTCACGCCGCCCTTTCCGACATTCGACATTGACAGAGATCTGCAGGAGACCAGCATGCGCGCGCGCAACGGCGACAAGGCGATCAATCTTCTTTTCAACGTCACGCCGGCGCTGTTCGAGGAATATCGCGACCCCATTCTGGATGCGCTTCGGCGCCGGAGCATCGACGCGCGAGCCAGTCTCCTGGGTGACATGGCGCATCAGGATGTGGACTACATCATCCACGCGACCGGCGGTCCCATCACCGATTTCGCCCCTTTCAGCAATGCGCGCGCCGTCTTGAGCCTTTGGGCCGGTGTCGAGAAGATCGTCGGCAACACGACGCTGACGCAGCCTTTGTGCCGCATGGTCGATGACGGCCTCCGGCAGGGCATGGTCGAATGGGTCGTCGGTCACGTGTTGCGTGCGCATCTCGGGATGGACCGCTATGTCTGTCAGAAGCCGCTCTCGTGGTCGCAGCATGTCCCGCCACTCGCCAAAGATCGATCCGTGACAGTGCTGGGTCTCGGCGAATTGGGATCGGCTGCGGCGACCGCGCTTGCCCAACTCGGCTTTCGCGTGACCGGCTGGAGTCGAAGCCTGCGCGAGGTGCCGGGCGTCCGCTGCCTCGCAGGAATGGAGAATCTACCCCAGGCGCTGGCCTCGGCGGAAATCCTCGTGGGGCTGCTGCCCCAGACGCCGGAGACCATCGATCTCCTGAATGCCGAACGGCTCGCGCTTCTGCCCAGGGGAAGTTTCATCCTGAATGCCGGACGCGGCACGCTGATCGACGATAACGCCCTCATCGCAGCGCTCGACAGCGGACAGGTGGCCCAGGCCACGCTGGATGTCTTCCGCACCGAGCCGGTACCATCAGGTCATCCGTTCTGGTCGCATCCGGGGGTGACGATCTCGCCCCACATCGCAGCAGCGACGCGCGTTGCATCGGCCGCCGAGAACATCGCCGACAATATCGCACGCGCGGAAAGCGGCATTCCGCTGATGAATTTGGTCGATCGGACGCTGAGCTATTGAGACGTTGGCATATAGGCACACGCTAGAGGCTGGCGCCGTCAACGCTACAAACTCAAAATTCAATTGTTATCGCCCGACCGCGTGCAATTGCACGGTCGGACCGAGCGTCCCGGTTGCGCGTGCAGATATCGCAAGGACAAGGCGCCCCGTCATTACGGAAATTTGAGCCGCATACGGACGCGCCGTGAGAAGCTGCGGGAACACGCAAGGCCGCGGAGAGTTCCTTCACAAATCATGTCGCTGCGATGTCGGCTTCTCACGCCGCAGCGTTCTGGAGGCACGTCCATGGCCGCCACAAATGTCGTCGTCACCAATCTTTCTCCTGCCGAACACCAGATACAACTCCGCCGCGCGGTATTCGCATCCACCGTTGGTACCGCTATCGAGTGGTACGATTTCTTCCTCTACAGCACCGTCACCGGCCTCGTCTTTGCCAAACTGTACTTCCCGCATTCCGATCCATGGGTCGGCACCCTCGAAGCCTTCGCCATCTATGCGGTCGGCTTTGTCGCCCGGCCCATCGGCGCTGCGATCTTCGGCCATTACGGCGACCGCATCGGCCGCAAGTCGACGCTCATCGCAACGCTGCTGTTGATGGGGCTGGCGACCTTCGCCGTCGCGCTGGTCCCGACCTATGCCAGTATCGGCATCTGGGGTGCGGTCATTCTGACCATCCTGCGCTTCATCCAGGGCATCGGCGTCGGCGGCGAATGGGGTGGCTCGGTGCTGATGTCGATGGAATGGGCCCGCTCCAATCAGTCGCGCGGGCTCATCGCCTCGTGGCCGCAATTCGGCGTGCCCTGCGGGCTGTTCCTCGCCAATCTGGCCGTGCTTGCATTCAGCCAGATGTCAGGCGACCAATTCCTCTCCTGGGGCTGGCGCGTACCCTTCCTGCTCAGCCTGCTGCTCGTCGCTGTCGGCCTTTATATCCGCCTCGGCATTCTGGAAACGCCTGTCTTCACCAAGCTGCTCGCCGAACAAAAGATCGAGCGCACCCCGATCCTCGAAGTGATCAAGCGTCAGCCGAAGGAAATTCTGCTGTCCGCTCTCGCACGCATGGGCGAACAGGCACCATTCTACATCTTCACCGCCTTCATCTTCTCCTACGGGATCGGCACGCTGCACGTGTCGCGCGACTTCCTGCTCACGGCGGTGCTGGCTGCGTCCGTCGTGTCCTTCGTCTCGATCCCGCTGTCCGGCCATTTCTCCGACCGCATCGGACGGAAGGCCATGTATATGATCGGCGCACTGGTCACCGGAATCTTCGGCTTCATCTATTTCGGCATGGTGAACACCGGCGTGGCGTGGATCATCTTCTTCGCCATCGTGCTCTCGCTGATTCCGCATGACATGATGTACGGCCCGCAAGCCGCGCTGATCGCCGAAAGCTTCACCGGCAGGCTGCGCTACAGCGGAGCCTCCCTCGGCTATCAGCTCGCATCGGTGATCGCCGGCGGCCCGGCGCCGCTGATCGCGACCTGGCTGTTCGGCAGATACCAGTCGCCCTATGCGATCGCGATCTATATCGCCGCCTGCGCAGTGCTCAGCCTGATTGCAACCGCCATGATGACGGACTACACCGGCAAGGACATCAGCAGCGAATACAAGATCGCGACCTGATCCGGTTGAGTAAAGAAAGGCGATGAGTCCGGTTCAGCGAAGCTGGATCAGACTCTAGGCACTGCCGGCCATATAGTTCGGCAACCAGCTCTCATGCGCGTGAACCAGCGCCTTGATATCAACGGCGCGCTCGCCGTCGATCGCCACAGCATGACCGCCGGTCTTGCCGATCTGCACGCACGGCACTTCGACGCCCTTCAGCTTCGACATCACGGTCAACAGCTGATCTTCGGCCACCGTCACGATGTAGCGCGCCTGATCTTCGCCGAACCACCAGGCATGCGGCACGATGGATGACGGCGCGGCATCGAGCTTGGCACCAATGCCGGAGGCCATCGCCATTTCGGTGAGTGCCACCAGCAAGCCGCCATCGGCGATATCATGCACGGCAGTCGCAGTGCCCGCATGGATCATACCGCGGACCACGTCGCCATTGCGCTTCTCGGTGGCAAGGTCGACCGGCGGCGGAGCGCCCTCTTCGCGGCCGCAGATATCGCGCAGATAGACCGACTGGCCGAGCCAGCCCTTGGTCTCGCCGATCAGCAGGATCGCTTCACCGGGCTTCTTGAAGGCCAGCGTCGCCGACTTGGTGAAATCGTCGAGCACGCCGACGCCGCCGATGGACGGGGTCGGCAGGATGCCGCGGCCATTGGTCTCGTTGTAGAGCGAGACGTTGCCGGAGACGATCGGGAAATCCAGCGTGATGCAGGCTTCCGCGATGCCCTTCAGGCAACCGACCAGCTGGCCCATGATCTCGGGTCGCTCGGGATTGCCGAAGTTGAGATTGTCGGTGACCGCCAGCGGCCTGCCGCCGACGGCGGTGATGTTGCGCCAGGCTTCGGCCACGGCCTGCTTGCCGCCTTCGACCGGATCCGCCTCGCAATAGCGCGGCGTGACGTCGACGGACATCGCCAGACCCTTGGGACCGTCCTCGATGCGCACCACAGCGGCATCGCCGCCGGGGCGCTGCACGGTGTTGCCGAGAATGACGTGGTCATACTGCTCCCACACCCAGCGCTTGGAGCACAGTTCGGGCGTGCCGATCAGCTTCTCCAGCGCATCCGGGATCGACGACGGCGCGGCGATGTCGCGCGCATGGACTACCGGCAGCACCGGCGACGGCACATGCGGACGATCATAGAGCGGCGCCTCGTCGCCGAGCTCCTTGATCGGCAGATCGGCCATCACCTTGCCGCCATGCTTCACGACGAAGCGCAGCGTCGGCGTGGTGTAGCCGACGATGGCGAAGTCGAGGCCCCACTTCCGGAAGATATCCTCGGCCTGCTTTTCCTTTTCGGGCTTCAGCACCATGAGCATGCGCTCCTGGCTTTCCGAGAGCATCATCTCGTAAGCGGTCATGCCCTCTTCGCGGGTCGGCACCGCGTCGAGGTTGAGCTCGACGCCGAGGTCGCCCTTGGCGCCCATCTCGACGGCGGAGCACGTCAGACCGGCCGCGCCCATGTCCTGGATCGCGATCACGCAATCGGCGGCCATGATTTCGAGACAGGCTTCCAGCAGCAGCTTCTCGGCGAAGGGATCGCCGACCTGCACCGTCGGGCGCTTCTCCTCGGAATCCTCGTCGAATTCGGCCGAGGCCATCGACGCGCCGTGAATGCCGTCGCGGCCCGTTTTGGAGCCGAGATAGACGATCGGCATGTTTACGCCGGACGCCGCCGCGAGGAAGATCTTGTCGGCATCGGCAAGACCGACGGCCATCGCGTTGACGAGGTTGTTGCCGTCATAGCGGGTGTGGAAGCGGGTCTGGCCGCCGACGGTGGGCACGCCGAACGAATTGCCGTAGCCGCCGACGCCGGCGACGACGCCTGACACGAGGTGGCGGGTCTTGGGATGTTCGGGCGCGCCGAACGACAGCGCGTTCAAACAGGCGATCGGGCGCGCGCCCATGGTGAAGACGTCACGCAGGATGCCGCCGACACCCGTGGTCGCGCCCTGATAGGGCTCGATATAGCTCGGGTGGTTGTGGCTCTCCATCTTGAACACGATGGCCTGATTGTCGCCGATATCGATGACGCCGGCATTCTCGCCCGGCCCCTGCAGCACCCACGGCGCCTTGGTCGGCAGCCCTTTCAGATGGATGCGCGAGGATTTATACGAGCAATGCTCGTTCCACATGGCCGAGAAGATGCCGAGCTCGGTGAAAGTCGGCTCGCGGCCGATCAGTTTCAGGATGCGCTCGTACTCGTCGGGCTTGAGGCCATGGGAGGCGACGAGTTCGGGAGTGATCTTTGGCTCGGTCATGGGGTCAGTCGTCGGCTTTCTGGCTCTGTAAGGCTTCTTCATAGGGAGATCGGAGCATGCGGAAAAGGCCTATTCCGGCCCGTTCCCCGCATGTCCCAAGCTTTGCCCGGGCAATGCCTTCACTGCCCGAAAAAGAGCCTGCATAAGGCCCTGCGCCGCGCCGGATTGCGCCCGCCGGATGGATCGGATTTAACACTTTTCTCAGCCAATCCAAGGAGTTCAGACCGTGAATGTGCCCGCCGATGCCACCATCCCGTTCCACGCCGACGCCTATACCGCGACGGAGGGGGAATTTGCGGGCTGGACCACCTGGAAGCGGGACTCCTTCGAATCGGTCTCAGGCCCGTTCTGGCACAAGGTCGAGGCCGACGGCTCCGTCCGCTGCGCCTTCCGGGTCGAGAAAAAGCACCTCAACGGCATGAAGAACGTCCATGGCGGCTGCTTCATGACCTTTGCCGATTACTGCCTGTTTGCGCTGGCCTCCCGCGAGCTGCAGGGCCCCGGCATCACCGTCTCCTTCGGCTGCGAGTTCCTCGACGCGGCCCGCGAAGGCGAGCTGGTTGAATGCCATGGCGAAATGACCAGGATCGGCGGCTCGTTGATCTTCCTGCGCGGAATCCTCAAAGCCGGCGAGCGCTCGCTGCTGACCTTTTCGGGCACCATCAAGCGCGTAAAGAAGCGCCCGAAGCCGGCGGCCATCGCGGCGGAGTAACCGGGCGTCGATTGGCGGGCATGGGCGCACCCTGCTAGGTTCGTCGACAACACATGTGGGCCCGAACATGCTGAGTTCATTCGAACGGCTGCGTCATCCGGCAAATGCCGATCTCCTGATCGTGGCGGACGATGAGCATGCGGCTGTCGCCGGCCGCGGCAATTACGCCATGCCGTGGCACTGGCATGATTGCCTGATGTTCATCCTGCCAAGCCGCGGGACGATCGAGCTGAAGCACGAAGCCGGACGTGAAGGTAGCTGGCTGTCGCAGGATAGGTTCGCGATCGTTCCTGCCAACCAGGCCCATGAGACGCGCGCAGGGATCGGCGCACACAGCCATGTCGCCATCTACGCAACGGACTCGGTCCTGAAGCGCCTTGAAAGCGAGAACGGCTCGCTGAGCGAATTCCGCCGCAGGACATCAACGACCCGGCTGTTTCGCCGGTCAGACAGACTGCGCGCCCTGCAGGCGCTGCTGGTCGGGGACGGCAGGCATGCCTATGGCAATGCCCATGTCCGGCACGGACTGTCCTCTGCCCTGCTCGTTCAGTGCATCGCCGAGACCCTGACCGGCGACGCCGTATCCAGTGCCTCGCATCGCGAACACGGCATGACATTGGTCGCGGAGCTGAGGGACTATCTCACCCTTCATGCCGACCGGGACGTTCCGCTCGACGCCCTGGAAGAGCGCTTTGGCGTATCGCGGCGTCATATCACCCGACTGTTTCGCGCGGGGACCGGGGCGTCGATCGGCGAATTCCAGCAACGGATCCGCCTCGATAATGCAAGCGAGCTGTTGAAGGCAACCGATCTCCCGATCGGCGAGATCGCGCTCCGTGTCGGCTTCGACAGCGGTGCAGCGCTGGCCCACGCGATGCGCCGGGCAGACGGCCAATCGCCAAGCGAAGTTCGCAAGCGCATGGCCCGGCCGATCAAAATCTAGGGCCCGCTGAAACGCGCGCCGCAGCAACACGCCCCGTAGCTTCGCACCGGTGAATTCCGTGCAGCGCTGGCTGACGTGCAGTGCGAACGCGCGAGGCTGCTAGAGGGTGTAAACATGATGACGACATCTCCCGAACCGCAGGTTCGATTTGTCAGTGTCTTTGCGGCAGGCCCGCAGGGCGGCAATCCCGCACCGATCGTCGTCGATGGCGCAGGGATGAGTGATGCGGAGATGCAGCAGGTCGCACGCGCCTACGGTCACGAGAGCGGGTTTGTGTTGCCGTCTCCGCCGGGCTCCGACTGCGATTTCGAGTTTCGTTTCTGGGTGCCCAATCATGAGATGTCCATGTGCGGCCATGCGACCGTCGGCGCGACATGGTTGCTTCAACGGCTCGGCCGGCTGCAGCGTGATCGCATCGCGATCCTGACGAAGAGTGGCCGCGTCCATGCACGGATCGGTCAATCAGACGAACAGGATATCTCGGTCGAGGTCTCGCAGCCTACAGGGATCGTCGAGCCGCTTCCCGACACGCCCCGAAGCGTCGATGACATTCTCGACGTCCTCGGGATCGGCTCCGACTGCCTCGCGCCGTTCCCGATCCAAAATGCGCGAACGAGCCGGATCAAGACGCTCATTCCTTTGAAGAGCGTGTCCATCCTTGATGGCCTCAAGCCTGACTTCTCGAGGATGGAGCGCCTGTGCAATCGCATCGACTCCACCGGTCTCTATCCCTACGCCGTGTCCGACCGGAACGATCAGATCATCGATGCACGCCAGTTTCCGAGCGCATCGGGATATCCGGAAGACGCAGCGACGGGCATAGCGGCTTCTGCCCTGTCCTTCGGTCTCCTCGCGAACCGGATGGTGGATGCGTCGGAACGCCAGATCACCATTCGCCAGGGCCGCGCCATGAATCGCCCCTCCGCGATCAAGGTGCGCTTCAGCTTCAATGACGGCGATCTCAACGGCTGCTGGCTCGGCGGCGCCGTTCAGCCGACCGAATGCGAGAAGATCGCGTCATGACGAGCAAGGGACAGCCCTCGGCTTTCGAGGCCGACTATGGCTTTGCGCGAAGCGACGTTCGTCTCGATAACTGGCGTCAGGCACCCTGGAATGTCTGGGCATTCCGTCACGTGTCCGAACTCATTCCGACAGCACGCATCGCAGCGACGCCGGGACTGATCGAGGATCCACCTGCCGATCCCGGAGACTTGCTCCGGCAGACATTACCGGTCGGTGGAGAAACAGCCGGTGTCGTGGATGTGTTGCGCAGGACCTCGACCGATGCCCTCGTCGTGATGAAATCCGGCCGTGTCGTTGCGGATTACCATGCGCCGAATTTCACCGCGCAATCGCGGCACATTCTGTTCTCCGCGAGCAAGTCGGTGACAGCGATCGTCGCGGGAATTTTATACAGCGACGGCCTGATCGATTTCGACGAGACCGCCTCGCATCACGTGCCGGAACTGAACTCCTCGGCTTTCGCAGATGCGCGGGTCCGCGATGTTCTTGACATGCGGGTGAGCCTGGATTTCGAGGAAACCTATCAGGATCCGCGCGGCGACTTCGCCAGATATCGTCGCGCCGGCCTGCTGGAACCGTCCAAGGCCGGCGACACTCCGGACTCCCTGCTGGCCTTCCTCGCCTCGCTGCAAAAGGGCGGCGGCAATCACGGAGGTCCCTTCCACTACTGCTCGCCGAATTCGGATGTACTGGGTCTGGTAATCGAACGCGCCTCGGGTCAACGTTTCACCGACTTTGCGGCTGCGCGCTTGTGGCAACCGCTCGGTGCGCGGCAGGATGCTTATATCACGGTCGATGCGGCCGGCACCCCGCGAACCGGCGGCGGCTTCTGCATGACCCCGCGCGACCTCGCACGCATCGGCGAGATGATGCGACTGGGCGGCATGGCCAACGGCCGCCAGATCGTCTCGCAGGATTGGGTATCGGATACGATCACGAACGGCTCCGACGAAGCCTGGCGCGCAGGCAAATTCGTCGAATGGCTGCCGGAAGGCCGCTATCGCAACAAATGGTATCAGACGGGCGATGCGAGCGGTGCCTTCTTCGCACTCGGCATTCACGGGCAATATCTTTACGTGAATCCGCGCGCCGAACTGGTCGTGGCAAAATTCTCGTCCCAGCCGGAGCCGGTGAACAACGATCTGAAGCGCCTCAACCTCGCGCTGTTCGATACGCTTGCAAGATTGTACTGATGACACGCCCCTGCGAGAGCAGCCCGCCGCCAGGACAGTGCGGCCTGTCGCCGATTGAGGCCAGCTCCGCGCCTATGTGTCGTCCGGGCGAATGGACGACGGATGCCGGCACAAAGGCGTCACGCTGACGCGCATGAAGGGGAAGAGCGGCAATGTCGACAGGATGTCGTGCAGCGCCTCATTGCTGGCCACATCGAAGATGCTGACATTGGCGTAACGTCCGGCGACCCGCCAGAGATGGCGCCACTCGCCTGTCTTCTGCAGTTCCTGCGCGCGTTCACGCTCGGTCTTCTTCAGTTGCTCGACCACATCCGGGGCGAGACCCGGCGGGATCTGAACGTCCATTTCCACCTGAAAAAGCATCGATCAAACTCCTGTTGTTGCGCCGGCCGGTTGAACGCGCGGCGAATAGCCATCGCGGCGGAAGAATGCGACACGGTCCATGTCCAGTTCGACGCCGATGCCGGGCGCGGTCGGCACCTGCAACACGAAGTCGCCGTAACGCAGCGGCGTCGCGAGAATCTCCTCGGTCAGGAGCAGCGGGCCGAACAGTTCGGTGCCCCATGCGAGTTTCGGCAGCACGGAGAAGACCTGCGCCGACGCCGCGGTGCCGACACCGCCTTCCAGCATCGTGCCGCCGTAAAGGCCGATGCCTGCAGCATCTCCGATCGCAGCCATCTTCACCGCATCATACAGACCGCCGGCCTGGTTGATCTTCAGGGCGAACACATCGGCAGCGCCCCGCGAAGCAACATCGAAAGCATCCGCCGTGCCATGCAGTGCCTCATCGGCCATGATGGGCACATTGAAGCGACCGCTGATGCGGGCCTGTGCCCCGCGATTGTCGCGCGACAGAGGCTGCTCGATGAGGTCCACGCCGGCCGCCTCCAGGGCGGGAATGCCGCGCCGTGCGTCGGGCTCGCTCCAGGCCTGGTTCACGTCGACCCGCACGCTGGCACGATCTCCGAGGGCGCGCTTGATGGCCGCCACATGCGCCACGTCATCATCCACGGGCCGCAGGCCGATCTTCAGCTTGAAGATATTGTGGCGGCGCGCATCGAGCATCTGCTCGGCTTCCGCGATGTCGCGCGTGGTATCGCCGCTGGCCAGTGTCCAGGCCACCGGCAAGGTGTCGTGCATGCGGCCGCCGAGCAGTTCCGACACCGGCAGGCCTAGGCGCTTGCCGAGCGCATCCAGCAGTGCCGTCTCCACCGCGCATTTGGCGAAGCGATTGCCTTTGACCCGCCGCTTCACGTCGGCCATGAGCGCGGCAATGCGTGATGCATCCATGCCGATGATGGCCGGAGCGATGTAGGTGTCGACGGTGAGCTTGATGCCCTCGGGGCTCTCCTCGCCGTAGCTGAGACCGCCGATCGTGGTGCCCTCGCCGATGCCGACCGTGCCGTCGGAGCAGCGAATGATGACCAGCACGAGAGTCTGGCTGTTCATCGTATGCATCGACAACCGATGGGGGCGGATCGTCGGCACATCGACCAGGATGGTCTCGACCCCGTCGACGCTGACTGCCACGCTGGTGCTCATGAAAGGCGTTTTCCTGTTGTCCATGGATGGGGCCTTGAATGGCGCCGCGCTACTTCTTGATCAGCGGGCAGCGCGACGCCGAGAGCGGCTGGAACGCGTCGTCGCCGGAGACGGTCGCGAGCAGCTTGTAGTCGTCCCAGCGCGCCTTCGATTCCGACGGCTTCTTCACCTCGAACAGGTACATGTCGTGCACCATGCGGCCGTCCTCGCGGATCCGGCCGTTCTTCGCGAACATGTCGTTGATCGGCGTGTCCTTCATGGCCGTCATCACGGCCGCTGAATCGGTGGTACCCGCCTTCTTCACAGCGTTCAGGTAGGTCGTGACGGACGAATAGACGCCCGCCTGCGCCGATGTCGGCGCGCGCTTGGTCCGCTCCATGAAGCGCTTGGCGAATGCGCGTGTTTCGTCGTTGAGATCCCAATAGAACGCTTCGGCCAGCAACAGGCCCTGTGCGGTCTCAAGTCCGACGCTGTCGATGTCGGAAATGAAGGCCAGCAAGGGCGACAGCTTCTGCCCGGATTGGGTCAGGCCGAACTCGGCCGCCTGCTTGATCGCATTGATCGTGTCGCCACCCGCATTGGCGAGGCCGATCACGTTGGCCCTGGAGCTTTGCGCCTGGAGCAGGAACGACGAAAAATCCGACGTGTTGATCGGGTGCTTGACGCTGCCGACAACCTTTCCGCCGGCCTTGACGACGACGTCCGAGGTGTCGCGCGCCAGTTCCTGGCCGAACGCGTAGTCGGCCGTGAGCAAGAACCAGTTGTTGAGGCCACGCTTCACTGTGGCCAGTCCGGTGACGGTGGCCAGCGCATAGGTGTCGTAGGTGTAATGGACGATATAGGGACCGCACGCCTCGTTGGTCAGCCTGACCGCGCCGGGACCATTGAACATGATGATCTTGTTGCGCGTCCTGGCCATTTCCGCCGCGGCCAGCGCCGTGGCGGAGCCAGCCACATCGACGATGGCCTCCACGCCCTGGTTGTCGAACATTTCACGGGTGAAATTCGCAGCCAGATCGGACTTGTTGAGATGATCGGCGACCACGATCTGGACCTTGCGCCCGAGAACCTCGCCGCCGAAATCCTCCACGGCCATCTTGGCTGCAGCCTCGCTGCCCGGACCCGTAATGTCGGCAAACAGGCCGGACATATCGAGGACAGCGCCCAGTTTCAGCGGCGCGGTGCTCTGTGCCATCGCAGCCGAAGTGGTGACGAGCATGACGGATGCCGTCAGACCTGAGAGTAGCTTCTTCACATCATTCTCCATGAGCGCCCTCAGCAAGAGCGCTCGTCTATCGCTTGATATTCGTTAGTGATTGATCGCGGTGTGTGTCAGACGCCCGTCGTCACTGGCTGCCGCGAATGCCGGCGGTCTCGACGATCTGCTTCCATTTGGCGCTCTCCTGCGCGAGATGAGCGGCAAGCTCCTGCGATGACGACGCGATGACGCGCCCGCTGACATCGGCGAAACGCTTCTGCACGTCGGGGTCTGCGAGAACCTTGCGGATATCGGCACTGATGCGCTCCGCCAGTGCCGGCGGCATCTGGCCCGGACCGAAAATGGCCCACCAGTTGGCGAGCTCGAAGCCCGGCAGACCGGATTCGCTGATCGTCGGCACATCAGGCAGTGCGGCGATGCGCTCCTTGGTGGTGACGGCAATGGCGCGAAGGCTGCCGCCCTGTACCTGCGGCAGCGCCGTCGAGGCGTTGTCGAACATCAGGTCGATCCGGCCGGCCATCAAATCCGTCAGGGCCGGCGATGAGCCGCGATAGGGAACGTGGGTCATCTCGACCTTGGCCTGCTGCCGGAACACTTCCGCAGCCAGATGCAGGGAGGAACCAACGCCCGCAGAACCATAGGTGGCGCCGCCCGATGCCGCCTTTTCTTTCGCAAAGGCGATCAGATCCTTGATGTTCTTGATCGGCGACGAAGGCGGCACAAGCACCACATTCGGCGTCTCGAGCGCCAATGTCAGCGGCGTCAGATCCTTCACAGGATCGTAGGGCATCGACTTGAAAAGCCACGGATTGACGGCCACGGCGATCGACGCGAGCACCAGCGTGTAGCCATCGGGGGCACTCTTGGCGGCAGCGTTGATGCCGATATTCGATCCGGCCCCGCCCCTGTTCTCGACGACGACCTGCTGGCCCCAGGTCTGGCTCAGCTTTTCCGCGATCGTGCGGCCGATGATGTCGGCGGCACCGCCGGCGGCGAAGGGAACGATCAACTGGACCGGCTTGGTCGGATATTCCTGCGCCACCGCACTGCTTGCGCCCATGGCGATCAAGCAAGCCGCCACCGCAGTGTGGGTTGCTCGGGCAAATAAAGTGCGTCGTGACAGCATGAAAGAAGCCTCCCGGTCGGTTCTTATGTTGTGATGGCGGCACAAAAGCATGCCGGCCAGGTCGGATATTGACAAACACTGGCATGAGACGCGTGATAGGCCAACACAGTTGAAACTATAGATGCAATAGAAGAATGTAATTGGCCATGGACCCCAGACGGCTCGGCTATTTTCTGGCGATCGCCACCCACAAGCGCATGGCCAAGGCCGCAGAAGTCCTCGGCGTCGCCCAGCCGACGCTGTCGCAGCAGATACGCGCCCTCGAGCAGGACCTCGGCACCGTCCTGTTCAACCGGACGCCCCAGGGCATGCAACTGACCGAGACAGGGCATGCACTGCGCGAACATGCGCAGCGTCTGATGGTTCAGACTGACGCCGCGCGCACCGCGATAGCCGAGCTGGAAGGCGGCATGACCGGCACGCTTCGGATCGGCGTCATCTATACCTACAGCACGACATTCCTGCCGAAGCTCATCGGCAGTTTCGGCGAGAAATACCCTGACGTTCGGCTCAGCGTGGAGGTCGGCTCCGCAAGCGATGTCGAGCAACGCATCCTGTCCGGGGATCTTGATCTTGCGATTGCTTTCGCGCCGCCCCAGCACCCGGAATTGGGCGTCGATCTGTTGTTCGAGGAGCGGCTCGTTCTGGTGCTTGCCAAGTCGCAAAATCACCCGCGGCAACAGTCGATCACGCTGCCGGCGCTCGCCCGACGCCCGTTGGCACTGCTGACCACCGCCTTTGCAACCCGCCGCATTCTCGACCAGTCACTGCCCAGCGATGTACAGCTCGACGTGCGCGTGGAGATGAACTCGGTCGAGGCCTTGATCGAACTTGCGAAATCCGGAGGGCTGCCGACGGTTCTTGCCGACCGAAGCTTGAACACCCGAAAGGACCTTGCGATCATTCCGATCGGGCCTCCGTGGATACGCCGTTCCGGAGCCTTGCTGTGGGACGCCCATCGCTACCAGACGGCGGCCGCGCGCGCTTTCATGGCGATAGCCCGCAAGACGACCAAGAGCACTCAAGCCACTCGCGCATTGTAGCGAACAATGGTGGGGTCGGCATTGCGCGAAGAGCGCTGGCGGAGTAAGCGGCGCGGCTCGCGATCGAGATTGCGGCGGCTGGCGATCACGGATCTGTCGTTCCTCAGCGCTGACTGCGCGCGATGGCCTGGAATGTGGATTCACCGATGCCGGTGCCGGAGCCCTGCAGGATCGCAAGGGCGGGCGACGATGTCGCGCTGTCATTCTTCAGGTCATACATCACCGAGAAGCGGCTGAGCAGTTTGGCCAGTTTCGCGGGGTCCGCGAGATCCTTCAGGTTCAGATATTTCTGCACGACCTTGGCCTGCTGATCGACATTCATGGCGCCCACAGTATCGGGCAGGTTGAAAGTCGTACGAAACACTTCCGCGAGCGCCTTGTCGGCCAGGATGTCGTAAACCGACGTGATGCTTTCAGCCTTGCGCTGGAAGTAGAGCGCCAGGCGTACGCCCGGATTGACCTCGCCCTGCTGCGTTTCGAGGCTTTGCTGGAGATAGTTGTTCTGCGTCTCCAGCAGTTGATCGCGCGTCTGCGGACCAATCGGCGCAAGACGGGCGACGTTGCCGTTCCTGTCGAAATTGAACGAGGCTGCGATTTCGGCGAAGCGAGGATCGCTCTGCGTGTTGGCGAAACTCCTGGGATCGCTCAGATCGGAATTGAAGATCTTGCTGAGAAAATCGTTGCTGACCTTCTCGGGCTGCAAACCTCGCGCAACGAGGATGATATCGACCATTTTCCGGTTGGCGAGCAGGTCCGACACGCTGCCGATGTCGGGAATCGTGTTCTGGTAATAGACGGCATCCTTCTCGGCCACGGCCCGAAGCGCGACCTGGTCCTTTTCGTCTGCAAATCGCGTCTTTGCGATGATGTAGTTCTTCGCCGTCTGCCTGATTTCCGCAGTTCCCTGCGCCACCAGTGACGTCGTCAGATTGCCTTTGCCGTCGAAATTGAAGGCGCGCGCGAGCTGGACATATCGGTCATCCTTGAGCGTATAGACGTAACTCTTCGGATTGGTCGGGTCGCTTTTGAGGACGGCCTTGATGGTGGCGACGGAGACTTTCTCGGGATCGAGACCTACCGATTTCAGCGCGAAATTATACACGCTCGGCGTCTTTACGAATGCATCGACCGACTTCAGATTGGAAATGCCGGCCCGGAACAGCCTGGTCATCAGGCTTGCATTTTCCTCGTCTGCCGCCAGATAGGCTGCCCCCTTGCTGTTCACGAAACGCTCGTTCGTGCTTGCACGATTTGCGTCGCTCTGTGCGTCGACGCCCGATGGCAGCGTACCGTCGGGCGAAAACTCGAAAGCGCGGGCGAGATCGAGATATCGGCCGATCATGGTGATCGCGTCATTGGAACTGATGATATTACCCGTGTTCTTCACCACACGGCTTTTCTCCATCACAATTTTTGCGCGCAGATCGTTGAGATCGGCGCCGGGCTGCGAGAGTTGCGCGGTATAGCTGGCGATTTTGGCATTGGCGTCGACGATATCTGCATTGGCTTTGGTAATCTTGCCTTCGATATCGTCGAGCTGGGAAACCCAGACCGTATTGACGTAGCTGTTGGGGTCGGCGGGGTCGCTGTTCATGGCCTGCCGGATCGTGTCACGCGACCACCGGCTGTCATCGATTCCGAACGCCGAGAACACATAGCTGCGCAGGCGATCATCGTTCAGAAGTTCGTCCACATTCCCGATCTTGCCGATCGCGACATTGTAGTGGCGAGTGTCGTCATCGATGGCCTCGACCTGTCGCTTCGCAGTAGTCGTATACAGGCCGATCATCTCATCGGTCTGATGGCCGGACTGGGCGACAAATGTGCCAGTGCCATTGAACGAAAATGCGGCGGCGAATTCCCGGTAGCGTTTGTCATTCAGTCTGTTGGCGAAGCTGTTGGCGTCGGAAAGATTGCTATCCAGCACTTTTTTCATGAAGGCCTTGGCATAAGCCATGTCCTCGAGACCATAGGCCTTCATCGCGTATTGATAGAGACGATAGTCCTTCAGAAGGTCGTCGGCGGTCTTCACCTTGCCGATATTGTCCCTGTAATAGGTGGCCTCGCGTGTCACGTCGGGCTGCAGCGCCACGCGCGTCATCGACTGCCCGAGATTGCGCACGACGGAATTGTAATTGGCATATGTCGACACCATCGCGGCGCAATCCTCGTTCGTTTTTGCGAGAATATGCCCTCTGGGTTGTCTGAAGCTGGCCAGCTTCGCCTCATGCCAGCCGCGCCGGATGCTTGCGCCCCGGCTGGCCAACCGCGAACGGAATGCGGCGCGCGTTCATCCGCACCTTCGGCAGCTCGCCACAGGCGCTACACGTGACGGGTGGCGAAGTCGCGGAGCGAAAGGTGCTCGCTATGTGCCGCTAGACGATGCCGGACGCCGGTTGCGCACGGCTCATCGCCTTACCGCCTTCGATGCAGTTGGTGCAAAGATGCGCGCGCCATGGCGCCTATTGCCACCATCCCCGCTGTACCGGAGCGTTATTCTGACCGCCACGACGGCGCGTATTGCCGGGTTGGGGGTCCCAACCGCGCTGGAAAAACGAGCTGAAGCCATCATCGTCGCCGTCATCGCTGCTCGCCATGAGGTCGGTCGCCGGCGCCGTCGGCTTGCGCGTGATGAACCCGCCTTGCGGCTGGTTGCTCAGCACCGCAACGAACTCGGTGCGATAGTTGGTCTCGCTGCTAAGCGGCTCGTCGGAGATCACAATCGATGACCGCGGCAAAGCGGTCGGCGCGACACGGTCGAGCACCTCCTGCGGGATGCTGATGCGGTCGAGCGCATTCCTGGCATCGTCGCCATGGTCGATCGTGACGGCGCTCCAGCGCAGGCCCGTTTCATTGCGCGCCATCGCCGTAAACACATGCGTGCCAATCGGCTTGTCAGGATCCCGGATCGTGACCGGAACTTCGATGCTCGAATCGAACACCTCACCGCCACCGTCCGGCGCGGGCTTATGCGTGTTTCGGCGCACATAGAGTTTCTGCGTCGCGCGGCTGATATAGATCGAGACCGGCTCAACCGCGAGCCTTGCGTCGCTCGCCTCCCTGGCAGTGGTCGCCTTTCTGGTCTCGGCCGCCTTGGCAGCGTCCTTTGCAGCGGTGGAGGCATCGAGCTTCGACGTCGCGTCGGACCTGGCGGTCTCGAACTGCGCGCCCAACTCAGCGGCCCTGGCGGCGGCCTTCTGTTTCGCATCCTCGGCTCGCGTCCTGGCCTGATCGGTCTTTGCGGCAGCGAGCGCCGTGTCGGCAGAGATAAGCTCGGCGTCGGCGCGCGCCTTCAGCGATTGCAGCTTGCGCAGTCCTGCGGCGAGCGGCTTTGCCTCCCGTGCTGCCGATGCAGCGGCTTTCTTCGTTTCGTCGGCCACTCTGGCAGCCTCTGTGGCCTCGCGGGTCAGCGTCTCGGCACGCCCCGGAGCGGCCGCGAGGGCCTCGGCCTTCGGCACCAGCAGCGCCGGGTGGGACAACTCGACCGGAACCGCATCGATCGGCGAGATGATGATCCGCATCCCGATCCGTGTCTTGTCGAACTGCTTTTCGGCAAAGCCGTAAGGCATCCGCACACAGCCATGCGACGCGGCATAGCCGGGCAGCGGACCGCCATGCAGCGCGACACCGTTCCAGGTGATGCGCTGCATGTTCGGCATCCAGGCATCGTCATACATGGTCGAGCGATGGTCCTTGTCCTTCTCGAGAACAGCGAACACCCCGGCCGGGGTTTCACGTCCCGCAACGCCGCTCGACACCGGCGCGCGCGCGATCCAGCCATCGGCATCGTAGAACGTGACCTGCTGACTCTTGATCGACACAATCGCCATGATCGGCTCGCCTGCCTCGCGCGGGGCGGTCGCCTCGACGACGCGGGCGGGACGCGCCTGCTTTGCAGCGGCATCGGCGGCCGGCATCACGAGCGCGACCGCGATTGCAAGCCCAGCAAGGACGGCAGGCCGCCGATGCCGCATCGGCATGTTGAATTGCGCCGTCATGGATCGGTTTGCCATACAATGCCCCGGTTTGGAGGCGCCTGCTCCCAGCATGCAAGGAACAGGCGCGATATCGCGATGTGACAATTCCTCTCATATACGCCCAAGCGTGCGGGAGGAAGATCGCTGCTATCAATCCGCTCGACTCCACAGTTCCCGCACCAGCATGCCGACCCGTTTCTCGATCGTTGCAGCCGCATCGAGAGCGAGGTCCTCGCGATAGCGTCCGGCAATCAGCTGCACGCCGACCGGCTTTCCATCATGCAAGGCGACCGGCACCACCGCGCCGGGCAATCCGAGCACGTTGATCGCCGAGATGAAACGCAGGTCATTCCAGAAGATTTCGCGTGTGCGTTCAGGGCTCTCTGTGTCGGCGCGTGGTCCCGGCGTCGGTTGAACGGACGTAGGCGCCAGCACCACCGGATAGTCCTCGAAGAACATCTGCCAGGCGCGTATATGACTGCTACGCGCGGCCGTTGCATTCATCCAGCCCACCATGTCGAGCGGATTGGCCTTGGCCTTGATGCCGCCCCACGCCTTGTGGAAGTCCTCGGACGTGACCGGCAGCATCTTGGCTTCCTGCAGCGCCATGGTCTCGTTGGTGATGATGTCGCACCAGGTCTGCCAGACGCCGTTGATGTCGGGCACCTCCACCTCGGTGACGCGGTAGCCGCCGCGTTCGAGATGGTCGGCAGCCTGTCGCAGCGCCGCCGTGACAGAGGGATGAACGTTGATATCGGCGGGCATTTTCGCCAGCGCCACCTTGACGGGGCCCTTCGGTTTGGGTCCTTCGAGCGGTGCCGGTACCCACCAGGGATCGCGCGGATCGCGCTGGCTCATCACACCGAGCGCGAGCCGGACATCGGCGACGCTCCGCGCCAGCGGCCCCTGCGCCGACATCAGATGCGCCAGCATCGGACGCTCGGCTGTCGCGCTTTCGTTGAAGGCAGGAATGCGGCCCTGCGTCGGCTTGACGGTGGTGACGCCATTGCAGTGTGCCGGCCAGCGCAGCGAGCCACCGATGTCGTTGCCATGCGCGATGGTGCCGATGCCGGCCGCGACGGCCGAACCGGCGCCGCCCGATGAGCCGCCGCAGGTGATGTCCGGGCGCCACGGATTGAGCGTCAGGCCGTGGAGCGGATTGTCAGTGAAGCCGCGGAACGAGAATTCGGGCGTGTTGGTGAGGCCGAGCACGATGGCGCCGGCCTTCTTCAGATTGCGGACCACCGGCGAATCCGACGGCGCGACAACGCTCATCAGCGCGGGCACGCCGTTTGGGTTCGGGCGCCCTGCGTAGTCGACGTTTTCCTTGATGGTGATCGGTACACCATGCAGCGCGCCGCGGTCGACGCCCTTGCGCAACTTGTCCGCAGCGCGCGCCGCGCGCAACGCTTCGTCCGACAGATCGACGACCACGGCATTGAGTTTCGGATTCACCGCATGCATATGCGCGATATGCGCCTCAGTCACCTCGACCGCTGACACCATACCGGACGCGATGGCCGCGGCCGTGTCCACGGCCGACCATTGCCAGACCGGCCCCTTTGGAAGGCGCGCCTTGGGGGCGACAGGCTTAGGGGCAAGAGTCTTGGATGAAACGGATTTTTGCGATTTTGCGCCCGACTTCGCCGACACCGCGCCTTTGGCCACGGGTTTGGCTTTCGCCGCAACCTTCGGCGCTGCGGATGCCCTCGCTGCCCTTGCTGCGGTCTTCTTCACCGATTTCGTCTTTGCGTGTTTCGTCTTTGCAGATGCCTTGGCCACGATTCTCTCCGCGCACGATCAACTCTGCGCAGCCTGCCAAGCTGAATGATCGAGCGCAATGCAAGATGTCCGGCAAGCATCCCTGCTGAACGGATTCATGCATCGAACCGAACCATCGTCCGGTCATGCCTCCGCTAGGGAGCCGGATGATGACGACAGGGGGTGAAAGAGAAAGAAGGCGAGTGGCCTGGCTGAATGCCTTCGCCTATTTGTCCTGCAGGAGCTTGTTGTACTTCGCCACATCGCGCGTCACCAATTGCTGCAGCACCTCCGGTGCATGCTCATTGGCATCGGGCGCCACGGTCGACAGATCGCGGAAACGCTTTTTCACGAGATCGCTTTCAACCGACGCGCGTGCTGCGGCGTTCAGCGTGGCAATGATCTCCGGCGGCGTGCCCTTCGGCGCGAACAGGCCGTTCCAGCCCTGCGCCTCGAATTCGGGCAGCCCTGCTTCCGCCGAGGTCGGCAGATCGGGCAGCGTTGCCAGCCGCACCGTCGAACCGACCACGATGCCCTTCACCAGCTTGTCGTCGATGGCCTGCGAGACGGAGGCGGCGGAATCGCAGACGCCGTCGATCTGGCCGCCGATGGCATCGGTGAGCGCGGGCGCCGCGCCGCGATAGCCGACCAGCGTGACATCGATGCCGGCGGCCTGCACGAAGCTCTTGCAGATCAGGTAATTCGACGAGCCGATCCCGGCATGGCCGAGATTGACCTTGCCTGGATTGGCTTTGGCATAGGCAATGAAGCCCTTGAGATCAGTCGCCGGGAAATCCTTGCGCAGCGCCACGACGCCGAAGGTCTTGGCCACCATGCCGATGGAGGCAAAGGAGTCCGGCGTGAAGGAGAGCTTCGGATAGATCGTGTAGGTGGCCGCACTGGTGCCGGCATTGCCGATGGCGATGGTGTAGCCGTCCGGCGTGGCGCGCGCCGCCCGCGCCAGCGCGGTGGAGCCGCCGGCACCGACCACGTTTTCGATGATGATGGTCTGGCCCAGCACCCCCGCCATCTGCTCGGCGACCGCGCGCGCAATCACGTCCGACGTGCCGCCGGCCGCGAAGGGCACGATCATGGTGATGGGGCGTTTGGGATAGTCGTCGGCGGATGCCGGGACGCTCGTAGCCAGTACGAGCGCAAGCGTTGCGACGAGCGTCGACAGCCGCGCCACAGCGGCGATCACGCAGCGCGCTCCAGATGCTCGACGAGGCCTGCGAACAGACCGCGGCCATCGGTGCAGCCCATGATGTCTTCGACGTGGTTTTCCGGATGCGGCATCATGCCGAGCACGTTGCCCTTCTCGCTGACGATGCCGGCAATCGATGCGGCGGCGCCATTGATGTTGTGCAGATCGCCAACTTCACCTGTCGGCGAGCAATAGCGATAGAGCACGCGGCCATCGCCTTCGAGGCGCTTCAGCGTTTCGGCATCGGCGGTGTAATTGCCCTCGCCATGGGCGATCGGCACGCGGATCACCTGACCGGCATTGTAGCCGCGGGTGAACGCCGTATCGGAACGCTCGACGCGCAGATGCACGTCGTGGCAGAGGAATTTCAGCTTGGCATTGCGCATCAGGATGCCCGGCAAGAGACCGGACTCGCACAGGATCTGGAAGCCGTTGCAGACGCCCATGACGAGACCGCCATCGGCCGCAAACGCCCGCACCGCATCCATCACCGGCGAGCGCGCCGCAATGGCGCCGCAGCGCAGGTAATCGCCATAGGAGAAACCGCCGGGCACGACGACGAGATCGGTGCCCTTGGGCAGCGCCGTCTCGGCGTGCCAGACCATCGTGGATTCCTGGCCCGATGCGAGCTTCAGGGCCCGCGCCATGTCGCGTTCGCGGTTGATTCCGGGGAAGACGAGAACGGCGGATTTCATGATGTCGGTGCTTCGCTGAGTTCCAGACGGCGCTCGATGTGATCGAGTCGCTGTTCGTGACGGATCAGCGTCGCATGCACGCCGCCGAGTTCCTGGTGAATACTTAGAAGATCATGATGGATGGACGTCATCTGCGTCCGCAACGCCATCATGTCGCTTTTGTTTTCGTCCGCTTTGCCATCGACTTGCACAAGCCGGGCCTGAACGGATTTGAGCACTTCATAAATCAACTCATTGCTGACTTCAGCCATGACCGATCCTTTGAGTGTTACCCCTGAACCTCAACCTTGTAATTCTCGATCACCGTATTCGCCAGCAGCTTGTCGGCTGCGGCTTTCAGCACCTCTTCGGCTTTCGCCTTGTCGGCGCCGTTCAGTTCGATGTCGAACACCTTGCCCTGCCGCACAGAGGCAATGCCATCGACGCCGAGCGACTTCAGCGCGCCTTCGATGGCCTTGCCCTGCGGATCAAGGATGCCGTTTTTCAATGTAACCGTAACACGCGCTTTCACGTCGATTCCTCAGCTCTTGACCAATACCGGACCAGTGCCCATCGGGCGTTCGTTTTCGGCCAGGATACCGAGACGCTTGGCGACCTCGGTATAGGCCTCCAGCACGCCGCCGAGATCCCTGCGGAAACGATCCTTGTCCAGCTTCTCGTTCGACTTGATATCCCACAGCCGGCATGAGTCGGGCGAGATCTCGTCGGCGACGATGATGCGCATCATGTCGTTCTCGAACAGGCGTCCGCATTCCATCTTGAAATCGACGAGGCGGATGCCGATGCCCAGGAAGAGACCGGTGAGGAAGTCGTTGACGCGGATGGCGAGCGCCATGATGTCGTCGATTTCCTGCGGCGTGGCCCAGCCGAAGGCCGTGATGTGCTCTTCCGAGACCATCGGGTCGTTCAGCTGGTCGTTCTTGTAATAGAATTCGATGATCGAGCGGGGCAGCTGGGTGCCCTCCTCGATGCCGAGGCGCTGCGACAGCGAGCCGGCGGCGACGTTACGCAC
The DNA here is from genome assembly GCF_041424195.1 of Tardiphaga sp. Taxonomy (NCBI): domain Bacteria; kingdom Pseudomonadati; phylum Pseudomonadota; class Alphaproteobacteria; order Hyphomicrobiales; family Nitrobacteraceae; genus Tardiphaga; species Tardiphaga sp. The sequence continues at coordinate 89,117 of NZ_JBGMOE010000005.1, forward strand.
CACCACTTCCAGCGGCACGATCTCGACTTCGCGAATCAGCTGTTCGCGCATGTTGAGGCGGCGGATGAAATGGGTCGGTACGCCGATGTCGTTCAGATGCTGGAAAAGATATTCCGAAATCCGGTTGTTGAGGACGCCCTTGCCCTCGATCACCTGGTGTTTCTTGGCATTGAACGCGGTCGCATCGTCCTTGAAGTGCTGGATCAAGGTACCGGGCTCCGGACCTTCATACAGGACCTTGCCTTTGCCTTCATAAATGCGACGTCGACGGCTCATGGGGATGTACCGGGTGTTGTTGAAATCCATGGATGTGGTGTGCTCCGAATAACGGGATCGACCCACGACGGAGCTGCCGTGAAGGCCAAGAACCGGAATCAGTACGGGAAACAGAACAAGAACCGGGCCTGCCGGCAACCTACCCGATCAGCCCCGGCGTTACAATCGACCCGGCCCGCCCGGCGGGGGTTTACCCCAGCCTCGCGCAGCCTTGTCCAATAAGCACTGCCTGATACCGCCTCGCCTGCGACCTTGCGGCCGATTGTTCCGACGGTATCTCGCCCTTATCTAAGCTGCGAACCGGCGTTTACAACGCCGTTTCGACCGCCCACCAACCCGACGGGAACCTTAACCATGTCATCATTCGACAAGCGCGGCGAAGCCTTCGAGAACAAGTTTGCGCTCGATGAAAGCCTGAAATTCAAGGCTGAGGCCCGCCGCAACAAGCTGCTGGGCCTGTGGGTCGCCGAACAGCTCGGCAAGTCCGGCGACGAGGCCGCTGCCTATGCCACGGAAGTCGTCGCGGCCGATTTCGAGGAAGCCGGCGACGGCGACGTGGTGCGCAAGGTGCTCGCCGATCTCGGTGCCAAGGGCGTCGCGATCACCGAACCGCAGCTGCGCGCCAAGATGGATCAGCTGACCGCTGAAGCCGTCGCACAAGTGAAGGCGGGCATCTGAGATCCGCAGCCATGAGTTGCAGCGAGACATCTTGCTGCAACTCGCGACGACCCACGGAGCCGCGCATCGTTCGATGGCGCGGCTCTTGTCTTTTGAAACGTTCCAGACTCGCAGGGTCTGACTCAGGATTCCGAATTGCGATGTGCAAATTCTGAAACAGAATCGCACAGCGTGCCGATGACGCCCCGCATGCGCGTGCTGTAAATTGCTCGGAATGCACGTCGATTGTTCAATCGGGTCGCGGCTGACCTTGCGACTGCATCATCCAGGACACACAGGCTCGCCAATCTCGCCGCTTTAGAGCTATTCAACCTCCCATTCGAAGTTTTCGTTCAAAGCTACTGCTAGATCGCCTGCGCAGGTTTCTCAAATGCGAAGGCGACACAACGTGACGACGGACAACCATTGCAATCTCGACAGCAACGCACGCAGCATCTTCAGGGTGCGCCGCGCGTATTGGTTGATCGGCGCGACGTTCCTGCTGGGCGATCTCTTCACCGACCTGTCGGTCGCCAACGCACAATCGAGCACGGCGCTGCCGCCTGTCACCGTGGAGTCGCCCACGCAAGCGCGCCGGCCCGCCCGCGCGGCGAACACGCCCCAGCGCCGCGCCCGCACTGTTGCGGCCCGGCGCAACGCCAATCCGCCGCCGGCCCCGCCGACGCCGACCGAACGCGCCATCGCCGCAGCCGCGGCGAAATACGAACAGATCCTCGGCTACCGCGCGATGCCGGATGCGACGACGCTGCGCGGCGCAACCTCGGCGCTCGATACGTCGCAGACCGTCAACGTCGTGCCGCAGCAGGTGATCAAGGATCAGCGGCCGCGCAATCTCGACGACGCGCTGGTCAATATCTCCGGCATCACCCAGACCAATACGCTCGCCGGCACCCAGGATGCCGTCATGCGCCGCGGCTTCGGCGACAACCGCGACGGCTCGATCATGCGCAACGGCATGCCCCTGGTGCAGGGCCGCGCGCTCACCGCAGCGGTCGAAAGCGTCGAGGTCTTGAAGGGACCGGCATCGCTGCTCTACGGCATCATCGATCCAGGCGGCATCGTCAACACGATCAGCAAACGACCGGAGCTTTACCAGCACGGTGAAGTCACGCTGGAAGGCGCGACCTATGGTTCGCGCAGCGGCGCCAATGCGACCATCGATATTACCGGCCCGATCGGCAAGGACGGCCTCGCCTATCGCTTCATCGGCTATGGCATCAACGAGGACTACTGGCGCAATTTCGGCACCCGCAAGGAGACGCTCTACGCGCCGTCGCTGGCCTGGTATGGCGAGAACACCACGGTGCAGTTCAACTACGAACACCGCGATTTCTATTCGCCGTTCGATCGCGGCACTGCGCTCGACACACGCACGATGACTCCGCTCGCCATTCCGGCAACACGCCGCATCGACGAGCCCTTCAACAGCATGTGGGGCTCCTCCGATCTCACCCAGATCTCGGTCGACCAGAAGATCAACGAAAACTGGAAGATCTATGCGGGCTACAGCTACAACGTCGAAACCTACAATGCCGCGCAGCTCCGCAACACGGCGGTCAACCCGGTCACCGGCGTCACCACGCGCAGCAATGACGGCACCTACGGCGCCCTCACCAATGACAGCTATGGCACCGCTTATGTGCAGGGCAGCTTCTGGCTCGGCAGCCTGAAGAACGACGTGGTGTTCGGCGGCGATGCGCAGCGCCGCGTGATCTATCGCAAGGATCTGGAGCGACAGAGCGTCGGCACGTTCAACGTCTACAATCCGGTCTATGGCACGATGCTGCCGGGCACGACGATTTCGGCGGCGGACAGCGACCAGACCGACAAGCTCGATACCCAGGGCCTGTTCTTTCAGGACACGCTACACCTCACCAACCAGCTCTCGGTGGTCGGCGGCCTGCGCTACATCAATTACGCGCAATTGGCCGGCAAGGCGCGGCCTTTCATCACCAACACCAATCTCAGCGGCGACAAGGTGCTGCCGCTCGGCGGCGTGATCTACAAGATCACCGACGAGCTTTCGACCTATGTCAGCTACACCCAGTCGCTGAAGCCGACCTCGGTGATCGCGAATTTCAACACAGCGCTGCCGAACTTCGTCGTCACGTCGGGCTTCGCGCCCGAAGAAGGCACGCAGTGGGAAACCGGCCTGAAATACGACAACAAGCGGATTTCCGGCACGCTCGCCTTCTACGACATCGAGAAGAAGAACGTCCTCGTCACGCAGCTCAACACCAGCACCGGGTTTCAGGAAGCGACGGCCGCAGGCAAGGTGCGCTCGCGCGGCATCGAGCTCGATGTCACCGGCCGCCTCTCCGACAACTGGAGCATGATCGGCAGCTACGGCTACACCGATGCGCGCGTCACGGAAGACCCCGTCTTCCTCGGCAAGAAGTTGCAGAATGTCGCGCTGAATACCTCGTCGCTCTATCTTGTCTACGACTTCGGCACGACACTGCCCGGTCGCCTGCGGCTCGGCGCCGGAGGACATTATGTCGGCGATCGTGCCGGCGATGCCGCCAATACTTTCGTGCTGCCCTCCTATGTGGTCGCCGATGCCTTCGCGACCTATGAGACCAGATACATGAACCTGCCGGTGATCTATCAGTTCAACGTCAAGAACCTGTTCAACAAGGTGTATTATCCCTCGGCGGTCAACAATCTGAACGTGGCGATCGGCGATGCCCGCCGCTTCTCGCTGGCGGCCACGGTGAAGTTCTGATCATGACCAGGCCATGTCGCACCACTGCAGGACTGATTGCGCTGGCCGCGGCGTGGCTGTCCCTTGGCGTGGCCGCAAGCCACGCCGAGGAGATCAATCTCTATTCGACGCGCGAGCCGCAGCTCGTTGAACCGGTCATTGCCTCGTTCACGGCAGCGACCGGCATCACCGTCAAGCTGACTTATATCGCCGACAATCTGGTCAAGCACATGAAGGCGGAGGGCGGCTCGTCCCCCGCCGATGTGCTGATGACCATCGGCCTCGACAAGACGTCGCAATTCGCCGCGAACGGCCTCTCGCAGCCGACGGCCTCTGCCCTGCTCGACAGCGCGATCCCGCCGCAACTGCGCGGCACGGAGTGGATCAGCCTGTCGGTGCGGCCGCGCGTGGTGGTGGTGCGCAACGACTCGCCACAGGGCGCGATCCGTTACGAGGACCTCGCCGATCCCCGTTTTCGCGGCCAGCTCTGCATCCGCTCGCCATTGCATCAGAACAATGTCGCGCTGATCGCGGCCTATCTCGTGCATCACGGTGCCGACGCCACCGAAGCCTGGCTGCGCGGCATCAAGGCCAATCTCGCGCATGCGCCGGAAGGCAAGGACAACGACGTGATCCGGCAGCTCGCAGAGGGCCGCTGCAGCATCGGCCTCGCCAATACCGTGGCGCTGGCGCAGCTCCGCGACGGCCGCGAGGGCGCGGAGTGGACCGCCTGGGCGAATGGCGTGAAGACGGTGCCGACGACATTCGCGGGCGGCGGTGCCCATGTGAACCTCACCGGCGCGGCGCTGGCGAAACACGCGCCGCATCGCGCCGCCGCGCTGACGTTTCTGGAATTCCTGGTGACACCGGCGGCGCAGAAAATCTACGCCACTGCGGAGCTCGAATATCCGGTCGCCGCAGGCGCCGAAAGCGCGCCGCTGGTGGCCGCGATGGGGACGTTTCCCAGCGACACGCTGGCGATCGACCAGATCGCGGCCAGCCAGACGGCGGCGATCGCGCTGATCAAGAAGGTTGGGTTTGAGAAGTAGTGCGCCAAGCGCGGCCTTTCTTTTCCCTCCCCCACTGCGCGGCTTCGCCGCTTGAGGGAGGGAAAAGAGATCACCGCCAGCCCATGCCGGGCGCCACGTGCTTCAGGATCGCCTCGATCACATGGGCATTGTAATCGACGCCGAGCTGATTGGGCACCGTCAGCAATAGCGTATCTGCTTCCGCGATGGCCTCATCCCCCTTGAGCTGCTTGATCAGCGCATCCGGCTCTGCCGCGAAGCTGCGGCCGAAGATGGCGCGCTCGGTGCCGTGCAGGTAGCCGACCTTGTCCTCGCCTTCATTGCCCCGGCCGAAAAAAGCGCGGTCGCGGTCGTCCACCAGCGCGAAGATGCTGCGGCTCACGGAGACGCGCGGCGTGCGCGTGTGTCCCGCCGCTTTCCAGGCGTCGCGATAGAGCCGGATCTGCTCGGCCTGCTGCACGTGGAACGGCTTGCCGCTTTCGTCGATCTTCAGCGTCGACGATTGCAGGTTCATGCCCTGCTTCGCCGCCCATTCCGCCGTCGCATTGGTGGAGGCGCCCCACCAGATGCGCTCGCGCAGGCCTTCGCTATGCGGCTCCAGCCGCAACAGCCCCGGCGGGTTCGGAAACATCGGGTTGGGATTGGGCTGCGCAAAGCCCTTGCCCTGCAACACGTCGAGAAACACCTCGGTGTGCCGCCGCGCCATGTCGGCATCGGTCGAACCTTCCGGGGGCGCGTAGCCGAAATAGCGATAGCCATCGATCACCTGCTCCGGCGAGCCCCTGCTGATGCCGAGCTGCAGCCGGCCACGACTGATGAGATCGGCCGATCCTGCATCCTCCGCCATATAGAGCGGGTTCTCGTAGCGCATGTCGATCACGGCGGTGCCGATCTCGATCTTGCTGGTGCGCGCGCCGACGGCGGCCAGCAGCGGAAACGGTGCGGCGAGCTGACGGGCGAAATGATGCACCCGGAAATAGGCGCCGTCGGCGCCGAGCTCTTCGGCGGCGACCGCGAGATCGATGGATTGCAGCAGCGCATCGCCCGCCGAGCGCGTCTGCGACGATGCCGACGGGGTCCAGTGGCCGAAGGAGAGAAAGCCGATATTCTTCATGGGATGGGGTGCTCGGGGTGGGTTGGTTGCACTCCTATCTAGGCCCGAATTGGCGCAAGAAAAGGGAAACGATGGAAACGCATCGTTTCCGCACGGGCATGGCCGGCACGCGCCTGCACGGCCGCCTTGCGCCTGATGTCGCCAAGGCATATATTCTTATTCATGTCATATCCCCTCTACAATTCCATCCTCCGCCTTCGCGTCACGCCCGATGAGCCCGAGGCGCCGGATGCCTTTGTGGGCGGCCCGCGGGTGCGCGGCTCAAAGCGGCCGCACGGGGATGCCAAATGCGCGCAGGTGCGCCGCCTGATCGAGACGACCACGCTGACCTATGGCGAGATCGCGAAGCAGACCGGCGTCGGCCGCGCCTCGATCTGCCGCTGGACGCGCGACGGCGGCTGGCAGCGCCCGCTCTTCGCGCCGCGCGCCACCGACACGGTGCCCTCCGCCCGCGCCTCGCAGAAACTCAAGCTGCGCAAACTCGCCGAGCGGCTTCACGCGCTGGCGGAGCGCGCCGTGCGCGAGCTGGAAGCGCAGCCCGATGTCGACATCGATCGCCTGATGCAGGCGCTGCAGGTGCTGAAGATGGCGCGGCTGGAGGCGATGGGCCGCCGGCGCCCGCGTCGCCACGTCGACATGCCCGCGCGCACCGGCCGCGAGATGATGGAGCGCGACGCTGCGATCCGCACCGCGCTGAAGGAGATGCGCCGCGGCGGCGTCGATGCGACACAGATTCCGGATGACGCGATGGCGCTGCTGGAAGCGGCGCATACGCCGCCGGAACGGGATCACCCGGCGCTGCGGCCAAGGGGCAGCCGGCGGAGGTGAATGCCTCCTGCGAGCCGAAGCCGCAATCAGCTGCGAGATCGACGAGGCGCAGATCGGGATGCGGTCAGCCGCTGCGCGGCGTGGTTCAGCCTGCGCCCGCGCACATCCGCCAACACGCCCCGCCGCGCAGCCTAGAACAGCCGCGAGAAATGATAGGGCGACAGGTTGGCATGGGCGGCGATGGTCTCGACGCTCAGGGGCTCGTCGAGATGCTGCTCGATCCAGGCGAGGACGGCGACGAGATCAGGCGTGCGATGCGGCATGGACTGGTTCATGCGGCGGGTATCGCATGGGCGGATGGGAGTGTCTTGATCGGTCTTGCTGTTGGTGAGAACGCGGTCCGAGATTTAAATCGCGACCATTATTCACAGACTTCTCAGATTGCAGATTCCAGACGAATTTAGACCACAGCCATAGTATCTGCCACCAAAGACGATGTAGGCGCCTCTGCAAAAGTCAGAATGACGGCATTCGCCTGAGCTAGACCAACAAGACGTATACCGGCCGTCGGCCGAATCGACAGGTTATTGATTGGATCGACTATTAACCGCGCCTCTGTACGCTCTCCCTCTTCGAGCCCGTACACCAACGCCAGAATGTAATCGGAACCCCTCTCCTTCGCTCGCTCATACTCTGCGTTCGTCATTTCTACTGAGGAGGGAAGAGATCTAGCGCTAGCCTTGAGCTCAACGAATTTTTGCCAGTCAATTGCGCCGTCCGCACCAACACCATGTCGCTTCCTAAAATCCGAGAGCAAGGGCGCATCAGAACGGTCGAGCGCAGCGCTTAAAATTTCCCAACCTCGTTGCTCCAAATCGGCAACCGTAAACTCAACTGGCGCGACCTCTTTGGAACCGGCAGAGGATGAACCGCTGGAGCTCGGTGCAGTCGAAAGAAGCGGCGCAGATGAACCATTGCCATTCGCCGCCGGAAGATTTCCTATGTTGACGGTGATGCCGCTTACGCCGCCTTGAAATAGCTTCAGGCGCCTAGGCTTCGCAGACGACGCTCGACTTGCCGGCGCGCTTACCTCTATCTTGCCGCCTGTTGCATCGAAACTGTCCGCGAGCAACTGAGTTTCTACTCGCAGCTTCTCATTACGTTCTTCATCGGACGCAAATCGCATCGTCTCTACAATTCGGGACTGGCTTTCTAGCCACGAAGCGGCCCATTGGGCTTCGATACGAGAGCGCACCTCCCAGGGAAATAGGGACGCGACGGCGCGCCCCCCGGTCTTTGGCATACCGATAGCCTCTTCTGCGACGTGAAACCCTCCTTGTTTTTCTTCAAGAAATGCGCGTAACGAAATTCGGAATGGCGCCCCGCCGTTAAGAGAATCGTGACTGACCGAGACCTCAAAAGCTTTCGGGTAAATGAACAACGGCATATCGCGTAGCGCATCCCAAGTGATCGATATTTTCTCGCGAGTCGCCGGTTCGTTACGGGCCAGCTCCGACGACAACGATTCAACCACCGCCTGAAATTTATCACGCCAATTGTCGCCCTCATCGCCAGCAGCTTTGCTGTCCGCTGCGATCGCTATTTGCGGATTCACCTTTTCCACGTCGATCGCGGACAGGAAATTTGGCAAGCTACTCAGTTCACAAGGTGGATTCCAAAAATTCATACCCGGAAAAGCACGCGTCAGCTGATCTCGGACCTCCGAATTTTCTACTAGTACGATTGGACGACTATCTGCCCAGAGGCCGGAGCACGCCAATGGCAGAGTAGCCAGACGTCCCTTCACGTTCCTGCGATCCGGTTCAGCGAGTAAATCCTCCATATATCTATAGGTATCTATCAATGCTGCCTCAGCATTTACTGAATAGGGTTTCAGAGCCAAATTCCTACAGTAACGCGCACAGTCGGATAGCTCCGGCTTACGGATCTGAAGGGTACGCCACAAGTCGGCATAAGCGGCCGCGCTCGGCACAAATAATTGAGGCTCATGAAAAATATCGCGCCCACTAAAGAAGTCAGAGGGTTTCTTCCAACCATCTTGCTGTAGGCGCATCAGCCCGCTTCCACTACTGAATTCTCTTCTGACATCATGCGCAGACACGTCACCTACATCCCCCCAAGGCTCCGATGCAGGCGAGCACAGCTTCGACAGCGTCCGGTAAACTTGCATAATCTCAGCATTAGTCGCCGACTTCTCTCCCAACTTGATCGCTCTGAGATGCGCCATAAGATCACTCGCTCGAACCGCCGTGATCAAACCGATTGCAACAGCAAGCGCATTATTAATTTCGGACGCCTCGACCCCAGCTATGAATGTTTTACTATCATAAAGCGTCTCTGTTTGCGGACTGCGGAGCACCGCTTTAGACGGCTCACTCAGATCGCCGTTCCCAACTACAATCCATGCAGTATCCTTAAGCATACAGAGCCATTCGGCCGACACATCACCCTTAGAGTAACGATATCGTCGAGCTACATGATAAGCTGAAACCGTTTGCCTTGTAGAGAAAACACGTTGCCAATGGCGCGAAAGCCCTCTCATGAGGGCTGCCGCCCGTATCTTTCGGTCTCGCTTACTCATACGTGGAAGTGCGACTAATACTCGCTCCAAGTCAGGAGACCTAACATTCGCCTCCACAAGCTCCGCGTTTATTCTCGCCAGCTCCAAGCGTTGAGAATTTCGGCTTGGGTATTGAAATCCCTCCTCAGTCACAAGACGCGGAGCGCACTCAGCTCCGAGCAACATCAGAAAACGCCGAGCACCTCTTGACATACCTCCGCCTTCCGCTCGCCTTCGCGACTGCCGACCGGTCGAACTTTTTAGTACCTCGTCATACGATGCAGAGAGCCACGTAATTCCTGGAAGATCGCCCGCTGCCTCAGGCCAGTCGGGGTGTTCTGAATCAAGCGTTTTTGGCAGATACGCCTCTGTTGGCGACACCTTGCATGAGCGCTTCTTCTGATTCTTATATATGTGGCAATTCAATCTAAGGGCGCGCCCTACCTGCAAACCTATCTTGGCGGCACTGCGCTCGCCGACGGCATCAAAACGGTCTCTGATCTCTCGAAGCTGCTCATCAGAGACTTCCACGCCGTCAGCGTTGAGCTCTGCAAACGCAGCAAGTTCGAGAGCTGGATCAGGATCAATCGTGTACGCTGCTCGTCGTGTGAGCCAGTCTCGGACACGCTCACCAGCACCCGGATGACCGTATACATCGTGCAACTTGTCGAGAAGCCGCCATCTTCTTGCAAAGGCTGAGACCCCATCTCCAGAAACGAGAAGCCGGGACGTTGAGCCAGCTTTGGCGCAAGAAACCACCTGTTGATCCGCTGACAACAAAAACGGCTGGCCAAAAATTTTCTCGGACGGATAGGATTCTACAAGGATCGCGCCGGCTTCCACCCACCACTGGGGCGACTTACTCACAAAATGGCCTCCGGCCATACCCGTGAGCAACCTTCCCGAATCCACGACCTGGCACACGCCGATGTCATCAAGCACCAGTCGCCACCTCCCTTCAGTGTCCCGGATATCTCGCGGGATCACTTTCTTACCACCCGACAGATTCTGCACATCGTCGCTGTCGAGCAACGGGGTAAGATTTTCTACCTCATAAGCCGTTTCTGCCAAAAGTATGTATTCGCCGTCGATTAGAATAGCTGACTGACCTACAGCTTCCCTGACCCTCTCTAGGGCATCAAAGAATTGTTTCCCCGGCCACTGCTCCGGAGACGCGCCGATCATTTCGGTCGACAACGGCACAAGCCGCCATACCTCGGCGGGCTTACGACCAATAATTTCAATAGCTACGGCAGCGATTACGCTCGCACAGCGATTGATGAGCCAACGATTCCAAGCATTGTCAATCAACTCTTCTCGGGCAGTACTCGGATCGAACTGCGCATCGATAGAAATCGCCAAACTGGTTTGCACGCGAGTTTTAAAAGCAATGAAAAGGCCAGTTCCTATATCTATATCGGGTACGGCGAAAGAGATTGGCGTAAAATGACCTTTGGCTTTGTGAGCGCGCTTCAGATGAGCCGGCACGAGCACTTGACCGCAATAGACATGCCATGTCGCGGCATGCGTTCGCATCGTTCTTTCGCGAATACTGGAAATACCGTTATCCATATTAACATATGGAACGTCGATCCAATCCCCTGCTACAATAGACTTCGCACCGAGCGTTTCTCCGTTGAGATCGCACCAACGGAAACTTCTCACGCTACTCAAGAATAGTAGGCCATCTTCGTCCCACGCATCGAACCACTGCTGGAGGCCATCGATTTCGAATGACGACTTCAGGTCTAGAACCAACAATGTATCAGTACGGACGTTATAAAAGCCGGGTATATTTTCTTCCGGCTCACCGAGCGACAAGGCAAGTTGTTCTGCCTGAAAGTGATAAGGCTCGCAGTGCACAGTCAGCCGGGACGAAATACGGGCCAACGTCTTCAATCCAATTCCAAAACGCCCCTTTTGATCGGCGTCATCCCCTTTGGTGGTCAGGAACGGTAGAGTCATTGGCAAGATGTGCGCAAATGTGACTGGCGCACCGTTGTGTACAATCAGAAGCTGACGAGTATCGCCGTGGTCACGAAAGGCGAAGCGGATTTCATGTGCTCCAAGATCGTCGGCATTTTGAAGAACCTCGATTAACCCCTGATATGGTTCGACATTCAGATCTTCTGCCGCGGATGCGGCGCCTGCCATTACCTGTTGGATCAGGGCTGGCGTCCTAGCCAACTCACGACCGAAGGCTCCGATTACTGCATTTGCGAAGGCTCCGTTGCGTGGATCGACTAAGTCCTTCACCGACGGATCGTTGTTCCAGACAAGTTCAACAGCGCGGTCGGCATCAACTACCATTGCGGGCTTTGGGGGGATCATAGGCCAGCCTTCTTTCAATCATAGGGAAAACTACCATAAGTTGAACAATGATCATCTAGGCGCCACCCCGCAATGTCATTTATTGCGCCGCTGACGAGGTACCAACAAAATGGCCGGGACAAAGCCCGGCCACATGACGCGACAGAGAATAGATCTCGCCCCCTACCCCTCCTTGAACCCATATTCCGGCACGTTGCCCGTCGCGCCGTAATACTTGTAGGGCAGGAACTTGCCGGACATCGTGATCTGGACGCGGTCGCCCTTGGGATTACTGACGCGCTGCATCACCATGTCGAAATCGATCGCCGACATGATGCCGTCGCCGAATTCCTCCTCGATCAGCGCTTTCCAGGCCGGGCCGTTCACCATCACCATCTCGTAGAAGCGATAGATCAGGGGATCCTGCGGCGGCATCTGCACGTTTTCGGCGCGCATCGGGATCTCGTTGAGCATCGCTGTCTCCGCCTTGGTGAGGCCGAACAGCTCGCCGGCATTGGCCGCCTGCGGTTTTGTCAATTTCATGTTGCCGAGAATGGCGCCGACGATCAGCACTTCGCTGTAGCCGCCGATCTGCTCGCAGATATATTTCCAGGTCCATTCCTTCTCGCGCTTGATGTCGAGCAGCTTCTCGGTGAGGTCGGATCGCAGCATGATGGTTCTCCTTCGATGGTGAGACGCGGGGTGTTCGGGCGCTAGCGCGCCGCGCTGGTGAGAGACGGCATCATTGGCGCCTCGGTGAAGACTGGCCGCACCAGAGGCACGCGGCGCGGGTCGTGGTTCGGCGTGGTGGCCGTGAACGTCTTGCTGCGCGTCACCAGGAAATCGATGATGTGGTTGCGCAGCGCGTAGTAATGCGGGTGCTTGTGCAGATCGATGCGCGAGCGATCCCGCGGCAGCGGGTTCTCGACGATCTCCGCCAGCACGGCGCCGGGGCCGTTGGTCATCAGGAAGATCTTGTCGGCGAGATACATCGCCTCGTCCACGTCATGGGTGATCATGAAGGTGGTCTGGCCGGTCTCCAGCGTCACGCGGCGCACCTCGTCCTGCAGCGTGCCGCGCGTCAGCGCATCGAGCGCCGAAAACGGCTCGTCCATCAACATGATCTTCGGCGTGATCGACAGCGCGCGCGCGATGCCGACGCGCTGCTTCATGCCGCCGGACAGTTCCGATGGCCGCTTGTGCTCGCTGCCCGTGAGGCCGACCTTGTCGATATAGGTCTGCGCATGGGCGCGGACTTTTTGTTTGTCCCACTTGCGCCATTTCGACGACACCGCATACGCAATGTTGCCCATGACCGTGAGCCACGGCAGCAGCGCGTGGCTCTGGAAGATCACCGCACGGTCGAGGCTGGTGCCGGATATGGCCTGGCCGTCGACGATCACGGTGCCTTCACTGGGCTCATCGAGCCCGGCGAGGATGTTCAGCACCGTGGTCTTGCCGCAGCCGGAATGGCCGATGATGCAGCCGAATTCGCCTGAGGGCATCGACAGCCAGAGATCCTCGAAGATCGTGGTGGCGCCGTTGCCTGACGACGCCGGATAGCGCTTGGCGATGCCTTCGATGGAGATGAATTTGGTGGTGCTCATGACTTAACTTTCAGCGACGCGCGGCTCCTTCTCCCCGCTTGCGGGGAGAAGGTCGGGATGAGGGGGAGCCTCCGCAGGCTCGGAGCGTGTGGAGAGTCACCCTCACCCGCCCGGCTTCGCTGCGCTTCGCCCGGCGACCTCTCCCCGCCTGGCGAAGCTTCGCTTCGCGCGGCGGGGCGAGGTAAGGAAGGAGCGGCATTCATCAAGATTACAAATCGCATCGCCTCACTCCGGAAACGTAACCATTTTGGTGAAGCGTGCTAATATCTGGTCGAGCAACATGCCGACGATCCCGATCATCAAGATCGCGATAATCACATTGGTAATCGATAAATTATTCCATTCGTTCCAGACGAAGTAACCGATCCCCGTCCCGCCCACGAGCATCTCCGCTGCGACGATCACCAGCCAGGCGATGCCGATGGAAATGCGCATGCCGGTGAGAATGGTCGGTGCCGCTGCCGGCAGTATCACGGTGAAGGCGCGGCGGAAGGTGCCGACTTCCAGCGTGCGCGCCACATTGATCCATTCCTTGCGCACGGCGGAGACGCCGAAGGCCGTATTCAGCAGCATCGGCCAGACCGAGCAGATGAAGATCACGAAGATCGCAGAGAGGCTGGAATCCTTGATGGTGTAGAGCGCGAGCGGCATCCATGCCAAAGGCGAGATCGGCTTCAGCACCTGGATGAAGGGATCGAGCGCCTTGTTCATCAGCGGCGACATGCCGATCAGGAAGCCGAGCGGGATCGCGACGATCACGGCGATGAGATAGCCGAGCCCGACGCGGCCGATCGAATAGGCGAGCTGAATGCCGAGCCCCTTGTCGTTCGGCCCGTTGTCATAGAACGGCCGCTTCAGGTGCTCCCAGAGTTTGGCGCCGACATCGAGCGGCCCCGGCATCGCCGATTTGCCGGATGTCGCCGTGAGGCCCATCAGTTTTGCGTATTCGGGCGACATGGTGGTGGTCGCCGCCGTCGAACGCGTGGCGAGATGCCACACGCCGATGAAGGCGAGGAAGATCGCGATGGACACGACGGCCGCGCGGAAGCGAAGGGAGAAGGTCATGCGTGGTCTCCACCCTCCCCTAGAGGGGGAGGGTCGGCTGCGAAGCAGCCGGGGTGGGGTGATAGCGGCGCGGCCCTCACCCCCACCCGCCGATACTTCGTATCGTCGACCTCCCCCCTCAAGGGGGAGGTGAAGAATCCAGCGCGCGCCATCGTTTACGTCGCCTTCCTGATCTTGAAACTCGCCAGATATTCCTTCGGCTTTTCCGGATCGAAACTCTTGCCCATCACGGCGAACGACTTGTAGGCGGTCGCCGGCGGCGTGAGGCCCATCTCCTTCATCACCTTGGCCGTGTCGGTGGCGAGATAGATCTGTTCGGCGACGCCCTTGTAATCGACGTCGCCCTTGATCTGGCCCCAGCGCTGCATCTGGGTCATCATCCACACCGCGAAGGACTGCCAGGGGAACGGATCGAAATCGACGCGCTTCGCATCGGCCTTGATGCCGCCGAGCCCGTCGGCATAGGTGCCGGTCAGCACCTGCTCCAGCACCACCGGCGGCGCGTTGAGATAGGCGGCCGGCGCGATGGCCTCGGCGATCGACTTGCGGTTCTCCGCCTTGGACGCATAGGCGGTGGCATCGACGATGGCGCGCGTCAGCGCGGCGAAGGAGTTCGGCGACGTGGTGATGAATTCGCGGCTCGCCGCAAACGAACAACACGGATGGCCGTCCCAGATCTCCTTCGACAGGATATGCATGAAGCCGACGCCGTCATAGATCGCACGCTGGCAGATATTGTCGGGCGCCAAAAAACCATCGATATTGTCGGCGCGCAGATTGGCGACCATTTCCGGCGGCGGCACCGAGCGGATCTGGATGTCGGTATCGGGATCGATGCCGTGCTCGGCGAGATAGTAGCGCAGCAGATAGTTGTGCATCGAATAGTCGAAGGGGACGGCGAGCTTGAAGCCCTTCCAGTCCTTCGGGTCGCGCTTGTCCTTGTGCTTCATGGCGAGGGTAATGCCCTGGCCGTTGATGTTCTCGATCGCCGGCACCGTATAGGGGATCGGCTGCGAGCCGAGGCCGAGCGAAATCGCGATCGGCATCGGCGCCAGCATATGCGCGGCGTCATATTCCTTGTTGATGGTCTTGTCGCGGATCACGGCCCAGCCGGCGGTCTTCACCACGTCGACATTGAGGCCCTGCTTCTTATAGAATCCAAGCGGATCGGCCATGATGATCGGCGTCGCGCAGGTGATCGGAATGAAGCCGACCTTGAGGTCGGTCTTTTCCAGCTTGCCCGCGCCCTGCGCGAACACTTCAGTGGCGGTCTTGATCGGGAAGAACTGCGACAGCGCCGCCAGCGCACTGGACGCGCCGACCGACTTCAGGAAGGCGCGGCGCGCGACGTCCTTCGGGAACACCGCGCGCATCACCGCCGAGGCGACGACGCCCTCGTAGCGCTTGTCCTCACTCTCGGGAATGTCGCAGCGAAGCTGCAGCGTGGCCTCATGCTCGGACTGGCTGGCGTGCTGGCCGCAACTGCAGGCGCCGGTGCGCAAGCGGCGGGCGGGATCGAACGGATTGTCGAATGTGGACATGTGACCTCCTCGGTGACGCTGGGGTCATTTACGCAAGGAGTGTGCCAGCGCAGCGTTGGCCGGAATGTCCAATCGCCGCAGGCATTTCGGTCCTTCATTGGCGATTACGAAAATTCGTGCTACACGAAAATTCGTAGCCTGATTACGAATTTTCGGAGTTTTGCCGATGGATGTGGCAACGGCCCACTCGCCTGATCTGCGCACCATCGCCTTCGATTATTCGGTCGAGCCGACGCTGCTGCTCGATCCCCATGCCGACCAGATCATCGACGCCAATCCGGCCGCCTGCACCCTGCTCGGCTATGACCGCGCACTGCTGCGCCAGACCAAGATCAGCGCGCTGCATGCGGGCCAGTTGCCGGCGCTGATCGTGTTCACCCAGGCGGTGCTGGCCAAGGGCTCCTACTGGACCAACACGCTGACGCCGCGCCACGCCACCGGCGAAGCGTTGCGGCTCGAATATGCCGGATCGCTGGTGCCGCAGGGTGAGCGCAGCTTGCTGCTGCTCACCATGAGCGATCTCGAACAGCGCCGCCGTCGCCATGTGGACGCCGCCGCCGAGGATCACATGCGCGGCGGCATTGCCGCCTGGCAGCGCGTCGAGCGGGTGTTTCAGGACATCGAACGCGAGAACCAGCTGATCCTGCGCGCGGCGGGCGAAGGCATTTACGGCGTCAATGCCGATGGCAAGACCACCTTCGTCAATCCCGCCGCCGAGCGCATGCTGGGCTGGACCGCCGATGAACTCGTCGGCAAGGAAATCCACCCCATCGTGCATCACAGCCATCACGACGGCAGCCACTATCCCGATCACGACTGTCCGATCTATGCGGCGTTTCGCGACGGCGCCGTGCACAATGTCGACAACGAGGTGTTCTGGCGAAAAGACGGCACGCCGGTCTGGGTCGAATACACCTCCACCCCGATCCGCGACCGCCACATGGTGGTCGGCGCCGTCATCGTGTTTCGCGATGTCAGCCAGCGCCGCGAGGCCGATGAAAAGCTGCATGCCGCGCTGGCCGAGGTCGATCGCCTGCGCGAGCGTCTCGAACTGGAAAACGCCTATCTGCAGGAGGAAATCCGCATCGAGACCAATCCGCGCGGCATCATCGGCCAGTCCGAGGCGATCCAGAAAACGCTGCGGCAGGTCAAGCTGGTGGCGCCGACCACGGCGGCGGTGATGATCACCGGCGAGTCCGGCACCGGCAAGGAGCTGATCGCCCGCGCGATCCATGAGGCGTCGGGCCGCCGCGACCGGCCGCTGATCCGCGTCAATTGCGCGGCGATCCCGCGCGAATTGTTCGAGAGCGAATTCTTCGGCCATGTCCGCGGCGCCTTCACCGGCGCGGTGCGCGATCGCATCGGCCGCTTTCAGCTCGCCGATGGAGGCACGCTGTTTCTCGACGAGGTCGGCGAAATCCCGCTGGAACTGCAGGGCAAGCTGCTGCGCGTGTTGCAGGAAGGCAATTTCGAGCGTGTCGGCGAGGAACGCACCCGCTCCGTCGATGTCCGCGTCATCGCCGCTACCAACCGCAACCTGAAACAGGAAGTGGCGCGCGGGCGGTTTCGCGAAGACCTGTATTTCCGGCTCAACGTCTTCCCCGTGGAGTCGGTGCCGCTGCGCGACCGCCGCGAGGACATTCCCCTGCTGGCGCAGCACTTCCTGCTCAGCGAGCGGCTGCAGTCGGACCTGCGGCTGTCCGAGGGCGATGCGCGAAAACTCTCGCGCTACGACTGGCCCGGCAATGTGCGCGAGCTGCAGAACGTCATCGAGCGCGCGGTGATCCTGGCGCAGAACGGCCGCCTGCGGATCGACCTGCCCGATACGCCCGGCCCGCATCACGCCGCGGGCGCGCATCGCGTGAAATCCGACGCCCGGCCGGCGGTGATGACCTCAGCCGAACTGCGCGATCACGAACGCAGCAACATCCTCGCGGCGCTTGCCGCGACATCAGGCAAGGTGTTCGGCCCCGGCGGCGCGGCCGAACTGCTCGACATGAAGCCGACCACGCTGGCGTCGCGCATGAAGGTGCTGGGGATCGGGGCGGGGCGCGGACGGGCTGGCTGACACTCAGCCGGGACGGCGCACCGGCCGTGCGCTCCTTCTCCCCGCTCCCGTGCGAAGCTTCGCTTCGCGCGTGGCGGGGAGAGGTTAAGTGAAGCCCCGCTTGCAACCTCCGCGATTGGGTATATAATCCACTTCATGGCACATCCCCTCAATCCTCTTTTCAACAACCGGCCCCGCGTCAGCGACGCGTATGACGAGCCCGTGCTGCGCCTTCGGATCACGCCTGATGTTGATGACGGGCCGCCGCCCGTTCCCGGCCGTCCGAAGGGCTGCAAGCGGCTTCACACCAATGCGACGGTGGCCGCGACGCGCCGGCTGATCGAGGAGACGACGCTGACCTACAAGCAGATCGCGGCGCGGACCGGCGCCACCGCGGGCACGGTCGGGCGCTGGGCGCGCGACGGCGGCTGGCAGCGTCACCCGTTTGCGCCCCGTGCCAGCGACACGGTGCCGACCGCCCGCGCTGGCCGCCGGCTGAAGCTGCGCATGCTGGGCAACAAGCT
This sequence comes from Tardiphaga sp., assembly GCF_041424195.1. Lineage (NCBI taxonomy): Bacteria > Pseudomonadati > Pseudomonadota > Alphaproteobacteria > Hyphomicrobiales > Nitrobacteraceae > Tardiphaga > Tardiphaga sp. Next base: position 107,360 of record NZ_JBGMOE010000005.1, read on the forward strand.
CCATCAGCTGGCCGAGCGTTGCGCCAGCGAGCTGTGGAACAGCCCTGCGGTCGATCTCGACCGGCTGATCCAGGCCATGGAGGTGCTGAAGATGGCGCGGCGGGAATATATGGGCAACCGCCGCCCGCGCCGCCGCGCCGATTCACCGGCGCGCACCGGCCAGGACTGGATCGACCGCGACGCTGCCATCCGCAAGGCGCTGTGGCAGATGCGCTGCGGCGGCGTCAATATCGACCGCATCCCCGATGAGGCGATGGCCCTGCTGGAGGACGCGCATACGCCGCCGGAGCGGGACCACCCGGCGCTGCGGCCGAGGGGACCGCGGCGGAGGTTGTAGGGCCGGGGGCGCGACAAGCAGCAAAGCCGCGGTAGATTTCTTATATCAAACCTGATATAATTCATGTCATGAAGCCGGTGTCCTTCATCGGAAACTCCCTCGACGAGGTGCGCGCATTTCCCGACAGCGCGCGCCGAGAGGCGGGTTTCCAGATCGACAGGCTGCAGCGTGGTCTCGATCCCGACGACTGGAAGCCGATGACCACAATCGGTGCCGGCGTCAGGGAAATCCGCGTGCGTGACGCGACCGGCGCCTTTCGGGTGATCTATATCGCCACGCTCGCAGATGCCGTCTATGTGCTGCACGCCTTCGCCAAGAAGACGCCAGCGACATCGAAGCGCGACCTTGAGCTCGCCACCATCAGGTTCAGGGAATTGATGCGGAGGACTCGACGATGACCGAACAACGTTTCGACAGCGTCTGGGACGCTCTTGAAAACACGCCGGCAGAGGCCGCAAACATGAAGGCGCGCTCCGGCCTGATGATCGCCATCCGCGATGCGGTGGACGGCTGGAAGGTGACGCAAGCCGAAGCAGCGAAACGGCTCGGCGTGACACAGCCGCGCATGAACGACCTGCTGCGCGGGCGGATCGACAAGTTCAGCTTGGACGCGCTGATGATCCTGGCGACGGAAGCGGGGCTGACCGTGGAGTGGCGGGTCGGCAAACCGGCGGCGTGATCCGGGCTGCGCAAAGACTCGCCCGCCCCAAGTAGCCCGTATGGGCGCAGCGGCGGCGTCAATGCATCCCCGACGAGGCGATGGCCCTGCTGGAAGACGCGCATACGCCGCCGGAGCGGGATCATCCGGCGTTGCGGCCGAGGGGGAAGCGGCGGAGGGTGTAGGGGGCGATTAGCTGGGACTGATTAGGCGCCGCTCACGCACATGCCCATCCCGCTCCGCCCCACGCCGGCGGAAAACCCAACCATGAAGCTCAGGAACGCTCGCGAACTCAAGCAAAGGAAGATTCATCAACAGGCGATCGTCATCAAGGATGCCACGATGTCTTGGGCCTTCCTGCGTAGAAGCATTGAAGACAACACTGTTAATCGCCTGACGCTAATGCCGAATTCAGACCATCATCTTCCAAACGCCCCGATGGTATTCTTATCAAATAGAACGAAATGAAATCAGCGGCCTTCGGCGTACTGGCTCACAGTTCGTCTGGCTCCGCTTGGAACAACTGGCATTTAACCATGCAACTCGAAGCAACCGTAGACGCCTTTGTAGCAGAGTGGCTCAAAAACATTCCGCCCGCCAACGCGGATCGTCTTTGGTACTCCGACGTACTAAAAAGGACACACCCACTAGGCTTCTCATCAAGACCGTTCAACTGGATAAATAGCGAAGGCAATCAGCTGCTGTGGAGCGCAGCCAGACTTCTTCTTCAAAGAACCGGAGAGCAAAGAAGAGTAAGCGTTGAAACCTCAAGACAAAGCATAATTGACGCACATTTTTCTCACCTAGAGAAGACTCGACGAACCGGGATAATCTCAGAACACGCTATAGTCGCGGGTGCAATCAAGCGATTGTCCGAGTGCACACGCTTCGATGGCCAATATGTCTTCCCCATATGCTTCGCACCCTCGGCGACAACAACACGATTCCGCGTCGGACCTGCCCTTATCTTGTCAAAAGCGGAGTTCGAAAGAGAGTTTCTTTCGGCGATCTTAGCGAAAGCCAAAGATGGCGAAGGATTTGATCAGGGCGCGGCCATGGAATGGCAATCATATTCCGAACGCTATGATCATTTTCTGCTGGTTGACATCAACCGTCATGAAATGACGATGGCATGGAAAGCGGCCCGTGATGTTGCGGAGTATGTCTTGAATCTGATCCGAATTCGATTTGGATTTCATCATATGGATGACGTTCGCATCGGCAACGGCTTCGTATGGGAAACTTCGCAGGTCACGGTAATCTTCGACAAGAACGGTGGCGCCAACTTAGGGTTATCGCGCGGGCCTTGGGGAAGCGTTCTTCGCGATGATTGGGTTAATCAATTTGACAAGAGTCTTGGCAGTGCATCTCGGATGCTCGCTAGCTTAGCTGCTTGGCTCGCATCGGGGGATGATGCACGCTCCCCAGTTTTGGAGCGCCTGCGATACGCAAATTCACTTATCGCAGAAACATACAGCGAACCCCATGATCGTATTCGATTGGTAAGAATGGTCTCGGCGCTGGAAGCACTCGCCTCGCTTCCGAGAGAAAACAAGGCAGAGTCTCTCGCTTGGCGTTGCGCTTTTGCAGGTGGACGGACGGACTGCGGCACCGCAACGCAAATTGTGAATGACGTCCGTCACGCTTACGAGATTCGAAGCGCCATTGTACACGGAGATCCGGTCGAAGATCACGACGTCGGTCAAGCCTTCTATCGTCTAGAGCGGCATTTGGCAGGCATCTATCTTGGATTTCTTAATCTTCATGCCAAAGTACAGCGACGCTACAAGCCACAGCATAAACGACACATTCGCCAAGCATTTGATCGACACATAGAGAGCTTCTTTTGGATGCCGGATGAAGTCTGGTAGCCCCCCATGACCAGATGTTGGGGTCAGAACGTCACCATGTTGCAAAGCGAGGAATCAACGAATCCTGCAGCGGCATCTGCATGGTCTCGGTATGCATCGGGATGAGCAACGTGGTCTCGGATATCGAGAGGCCGAATAGCGCGCCGCGGCCGTGCCCTCAGGCACAACAATTGGTGTGCTAGGGAATGACGAGTTTATTGCTTCGGACGAGTTGACTATTTCCCCGCAAACACCCCATTCAACTCCCCGCCCTTCGCGCCCTGCGCAAAAGGCCGAAAAGGTCCCCTTCCCGGCGATCTCCTGCGCCGCCTGCATGAACCCCGCCCAGGCCACGCGCGCCAGCGCGCCGCCGACGCTGATGTGGCGGACGCCGGGGCTGCCGAGATGCTGCACGCTCAACTGCTCATATACCGGTCCGGCAGCATCCGCTCATGGAGCACCCGGACGACCTCGATGATGCCGGCGCGTTGCGCGCGATAAAAGATCACATGAACGGGGTGACCGACCGGCGCCTCACGACTGTCGCTGCGGCTGTGGCGGATGTGATAGCTGCGCACCCCGGCGAACAGATCGCTGCAATCGACGCTCGCAGGTGAAGCCGGATCGGCTGCGATCCGCCGCAGCGCCGCCGTCAGCAGCGCGCGATAGCGTAGCCGCGCGTCAGCGCCATGCATGGCTTCACTGGTGCGCAGGACCGCCGCAATATCCGCCTTCGCCGGTTCGGAGAGGCGATAGCGCGCCACGGTTTACGGTGCGTGCGTGGCGAGGTCGTCCAGAGCGGCATCGAGATCGGCGTCGTCAACCTCGGTGAAACGGCCGGTCTCCAGCGCGGCGAGCCCGGCCTGAAGTTGCGCGCGCAGCAGATCGAGCTTCAGTTCGTCGGCCTGGATGCGATGCTGCAAGCCGCGCACCGCGTCGCGCATCGCCTCAGAGGCATTCTCATATTTGCCCGCACGGACAACCTCATCGACAAAGGCGTCCTGCTCGTCCGTCAGATGGATGTTGCGTGTCGGCATGGCCACATCTCCGCCTGAGCTGAAAAGTACCGCAATCGGCCATTTTTGCCAATGCTAGGCGCCAAACAGCTTGTTCAGCTCCCCGCCCTTCGCCCCCTGCGCGAACGCCGTAAACGTCCCCTGCCCCGCAATCTCCTGCGACGCCGCCATGAACCCCGCCCAGGCCACGCGCGCCAGCGCGCCGCCGACGCTGATGCGGCGGACGCCGAGGCTGGCGAGATGCGCTACGGTCATGGTCGGCTGCACGGTGAGAACGTTGAGCGGCTTGCCACCGAGCGCTTTCACCAGCGTGGTGATCTCCTCGTCCGAGGCCACGCCCGGCGCATAGAGGCAATCGGCGCCGGCCTCCGCGAAGGCTATGAGCCGCGCCGTGGTCTTCTTGAGGTCGCGCTCGCCATGCAGAAACCCTTCGCAGCGCGCCACCAGCATCACAGCGGGATCGACGCTGTCGATGGCGGCGCGGGCGGCCTTGATGCGCTCGACGGCGAGAGTGTCGTCATAGAGCGGCTTGGCGGGATTGCCGGTGGAGTTCTCGATGGAGAGGCCGGCGATGCCGCTCTTCACCGCGCGGGCGACATTGGCGGCGACGCCGGCCGGGGCATCGGCAAAACCGTTCTCGAAATCGGCATTGACCGGCAGATCGGTCGCGGCGGAGAGATCAGCGAGATGTTCGATGACATCATCTGCGGTGACCTTGTTGTCGGGGCGGCCGGTGGACCAGGCATAGCCGGCTGATGTCGAGGCCAGCGCCTTGAAGCCGAGATGCGCGAGATAGCGGGCGCTGCCGACATCCCAGGGATTGGGCAGCACGAAGCAGCCGGACTCATGGAGCTTGCGGAAGTTTGCGCGCTTCTCGGCGGTGGAGATGGTCATTCATCGTCTCCCGTTGTTTCGACCGCCGCGTTGATCGCGGCTGGTCACATCGTTCGTAGCCCGGATCAAGCGGCTTGTCCGCCGTAGCTCGCAGAGCGAAGGCGGAAGCGCCACCCGATTTCAGGTCATCCCTGCCCCGGCATCCCGCTGGCGAGCAACGCCTCAAGCCGAACCAGCTCCGCCGCGATGTCACTCGTCACGTCGTCCGCCCGCATCGCGATCACGCGATAGCCGCGCTCTTCCAGCCAGGCCTTCCGGGACGCGCGGTCGCTGACAATGACTTCGGTCTCGTCGGGATTGACCAGCTCGACGGCAATGCGCTGCGGGAACGAGACGAAATCCGGGATGTGGCGGCCGACCGGGGTCTGGCGCTTGAACTGGCCGGCGAAGCGACGATCCGACCTGAGCTGGTCCCATAGCAGGCGCTCGGCATCGGTGGGATTGCGGCGGAGCAGCCGGGCGAGCCCGCGCACCGTGCCGCTCTCATGCGGCTGCGCACCCTTCCCATGTTCGGCCAGCAGCGCCCGCAGCCGGGTCGCCTGTTCGCCGTCCAGCACGCCGCCCTTGGCCGGGCCCTTGCGGCCCTCGGCGATGGCCATCACCACCCCGTGCAGCGTGTGCATGTCCTGCTTGGTCGGCTCCATCCGGGTGAAGATATTGCGCAGATTGACCAGCATGGTGTCGCGCTTCTCGGGCGGGCGCAGGAATTCGACCTTGTCGAGCTCGCCGACAAGGTTGTCGAAGAACGCCGTCATCTGGTGCTGCGACGCCGGCTCGGAGCGCTCCGGCATCGCATAGGGCAGCGCGTTGGAGGTGGCCTGCTTGAACCATTCATAGCCGCAGAGCAGCACCGCTTGGGCGAGGTTGAGCGAGGCGAAGGCCGGGTTCACCGGAAAGGTGATGATCCGGTTGGCCAGCGCCACCTCCTCGTTCTGGAGGCCGTAACGCTCCCGGCCGAACATGATGCCGGCGGTGGCACCTCCGGCGACATGGGCGATGGTCTCGGCGGCGGCCGCCTCGGGAGCGACCACCGGCTTGGCCTGATCATGGGCGCGGGCGGTGGTGGCGAACAGCAAAGTGCAGTCGGCCACCGCCTGCGCGACGGTGTCGAACAGCTCGACCTTCTCGAGAATATGGTCGGCGCCGGAGGCGGCGCGGCGGGCATGGACATTGGGCCAGCCGTCGCGCGGGTTGACGATGCGCAGCCGGGTCAGGCCGAAATTGCCCATGGCGCGCGCGCACATGCCGATATTCTCGCCGAGCTGCGGTTCGACGAGGATGACGACGGGGCCGACGAGGTCGGTATGCGCCTTGGTCGAGTCGGTGCCTGAACCGGACATGCACTTCACTTTCTGATTCAATCTCTGAAGGTGTTGAATCACCCCGTGAAGGTTTTGATTCAACACCTCATCCCGGCGCTGCCGGGTGTCTTTAAGTCCCGACGCTTTCCCAAGCTTTAACAAGAGCTTGGCCGGGCTTGCGTAGATGTCCCCTAAAACCTGTCGGCCTCTGCGCGCAGCCCGTTTGCTTTCGCTTTATTTTCGGTTAGCGATAGTAACAAACGTAAAACGAAACTACACGCAAACCCGATCGCTGGTGGGGCTGGCGCGGGATTATGGGAGGAATGCGATGCGCGCAAGATGGACATTGGCGATTGTCGGCGCCGTGATGATGGTCGCCGGCAGCCTGCTGGCGCATCTCACCCAGACCTCCGGCGGCATCAAGGTCGAGGACATCCGCTTCAAGGGCGCCAAGGGCAACACCATGAGTGCCCTGCTCTACACCCCCGCCAATGCCACGCCGCAGACCCCGGCGCCGGGCATCCTCGCCGTCCACGGCTATATCAATTCGCGCGAGACCCAGGACGGCTTTGCCATCGAATTTGCCCGCCGCGGCTATGTGGTGCTGGCGATGGACCAGACCGGCCACGGCTATAGCGACGGGCCGGCGTTCTCGAACGGCTTCGGCGGCCCGGACGGACTGGCGCATCTGCGCAGTCTCGCCACCGTCGACAAGGCCAATATCGGCCTCGAAGGCCACTCGATGGGCGGCTGGACGGTACTGGCCGCTGCCACCGCCATGCCCAACGACTACAAGGCCATGGTGCTGGAAGGCTCCTCCACCGGCAAACCCTTCGCCGCCGACGGCACGCCGACATGGCCGCGCAACCTGGCGCTGGTGTTCGCCAAATACGAGGAATTCTCGACCCTGATGTGGGGCGTGCCGAAGGCCCGCGACGTGGTCACGAGCCCGAAGCTGTGGGCGCTGTTCGGCACGAATGCGGCGGTCGAGCCAGGAAAGGTGTATGGCGATCTCGCGGCGGGGACTGCCCGGGTGCTCTATACCCCCGGGATCACCCACCCCGCCGAGCACATCTCCCATGAGGCCATCGGCCATGCGCTGGACTGGTTCGGCAAGACGCTCACCGGGGGCACGCCGCTCCCGGCCAATGACCAGATCTGGTTCCGCAAGGAGATCGGCACCGGCCTCGCTTTGCTCGGCTTCGTCGCCTTCCTGATCGGCATATTCGACGGCCTGCTGGAAGCCCGGATGTTCTCCCGGCTGATCCTGCCCGAACCGGCCGACGGCACCCGGCCTGCCGAGACCCCGGTCAATCGCGGCCGCTGGCTCGGCGCCCTCGCGCTGTCGGTGCTGATCCCGGCCCTCACTTATTATCCCGCCTTCACGCTCGCCGGGAACTACGTCAAGGCGCAGCCCTGGCTGCCGCAGGCGATCACCAACCAGATCGTGGTCTGGGCCCTGATCAACGCCGCCATCGCGCTGCTGCTGATGCCGTTCGCGCCGAAGCGCGCCAGCCGCCGCGGCATCATCGGCCTGTCGATCGCCATCGCGGTGGTGACCGTTGCCGCGGGCTATCTAGCGCTATGGCTGGCCGACCGGATCTTCACCGTCGATTTCCGGTTCTGGATCGTTGCGCTGAAGCTGATGAACGGCAAACAGGCGCTCATGGCGCTGATCTATCTCGCGCCGATCACCCTGTTCTTCGTCATCGCCCTGCATGTGATGCACCGGAACTTCTCGACGCTGTCAGCCAGCCGGCTGGCGGTCTACCTGACCAACATGGCCGCGCTGGCCTTCGGTTTCGTCCTGTTGCTCGGCATCCAGTACGGCGCGCTGTTCCTCAGCGGCCAGTTGATCGACCCCGCTCCGGCCACGATCACCTCGGTGCCGCTCAACACCATCGTGGCGATCCAGTTCGTGCCCCTAATGGCCATCGTGGCCGTGATTGCCACCTTCACCTGGCGGCGGACGGGCTCGAGCCTGCCGGGAGCCTTGATCTGCAGCCTGCTGGTGACCTGGTATGTGGTGGCGGGCACGGCGACGCAGGCTGCATTTTGAGCACGAACAGCCGGCGTTTCGGGTTCAGAATCGGGCTGAAACCGCATGACGCCCCCGGCTGTCGCCGGGATATGCGCGCGAGGCCGCGGACCGTGCCGCTCTCATGCGGCGACGATGCCGTGCCGTGTTCGCGGCCTGCCTGCCGCCCGGCATCCGGATGAAGGCGGGTTCCCGGCCATGCGCTCGTGAGTTGCCGGTCATGGCAGGGGGCGGGTAATGTGCCCCTCCCGCGAATGACCTTGCAGCCTTCATGCCCCAGCTTATCCTCAGCGTTCACTCCGGCGTCCATGACGCCGCCGCCGCCATTTTCGAAGATTACGAGCTGAAGGCCGCCGTCGCGCTGGAGCGACTGACCCGGCGCAAGAGCGACGGCAGCACGCACCCCGATGCGGCCATCGACGAGGTGCTTTCGATCGCCGGCGCCACCCGGCGCGATGTCGACGTCGTCGCCACCAGCCGCGCGATGTTTCCCAAGGCCTATTTCCCGCGGCTCGGTGGCCTGCGCTGGCTGCACGAGCAATATCGCAGCCGGGTCGGCAAGGACCGCCTGCTGCTCGGCGCCGAGCAGCATCGCTACCGTGCGCAGCGGACTGAGGACGTCTTCGATGCCGCGGCATGGCGGCGCGACGGCGGTTTCCGCGACGACGCCGCGGTCCATTTCTACAACCACCACGAAGCGCATGCGCTGCCCACTTTGTTCTACAGCCCGTGGCCGGATGCCCTGCTGGTGACGGCCGATGGCGGCGGCGACAATGTCAATTACAGCTACCGGCACTTCGCCGATCACCGCCTGACGACGGTGTACGGCGACGACGAGTGCCTGTTCCTGCCAAATCCCGTCGACAGCCTGGGCCGCGCCTATAGCGCGGCGACCAAGGCGCTCGGATTTCGCCCCAACCGGCACGAGGGCAAGCTGACCGGGCTCGCGGCCATGGGGAACCCGACCGCGGCCGAGACGATCGCCGGGTATTTTTCGGTGGCCCCGGACGGACGCATCCAGTCCAGCTTTCGCAGCTATCACCAGATGAACGCCTTGATGCGCCGGCTGGCCAAACAGGCCGGCCGGGAGGATTTTGCGGCGTCGATCCAGAAGGTGCTGGAAGACACCATGCTGCTGTCGCTGCAGCGCCTGTTGCAGCGGCATCCGGCGCGGCATCTCGGCCTGTCCGGCGGCGTGTTCGCCAACGTCAAGCTCAACCGCCTGCTGGCGGAGCAATTGCCGATCGATGAATTGTTCATTTTCCCGGCAATGGGTGACGACGGCCTGCCGATCGGCGGCGCGCTGTCCCACCTGATGCAGCGCGACGGCCTGGCGCCCTGGCTGGACCACCGCCGCGATCTCGGGACTGTCTATCTCGGCCGCGATTTTCAGGCCGGGCTCGACGCCGGCATCGCAGCCACCCCGGGGATTCGCCGGGTCGACGAGGCGCCGGTCGCGGGCGCAGTGACGCGGCTGGTGGCGGGCGAAATCGGCGCGATCTATAACGGCCGGATGGAATACGGCCCCCGCGCGCTGGGCGCCCGGACCATCCTCGCCAATCCGGCGCGGCGCGGCACCCACGACCTCCTGAACGAGCGGTTGAGCCGGTCCGAATTCATGCCCTTCGCCCCCGTCATCACCGCCGAGCGTGCCGCGGACGTGTTCGACGTCAATCCCGTCAATGCGCGGGCCTGCCGCTACATGACCATCGCCTGCGACGTGCGGCCGGAATGGCGGGGCCGCATCCCCGCCGTGGTCCATGTCGATGGATCCGCGCGGCCGCAGGTGATCGCGCGCCCGGACAATCCGCTCTATTATGACATTGTCGCGGGGTTTGCCGAGGCCAGCGGCTTGCCGGTGCTGGTCAATACCAGCTTCAATGTGCATGAGGAGCCCATCGTCAACAGCCCGGCCGAGGCGCTGCGGGCGCTGCTCGACGGGCGGATCGACTTCCTGGTGACCACGGGCGGCCTGTACCGGCGCGACACGGCGTAGGGCACCGCGGCGCAGGCTGCATTTTGAGCAAGAACAGCCTGCGTTTTGGGCTGGAAATTGCGCCGAAACTGCATGACGCCCCGGCTTTCGCCGGGTCCGGCGCGGTGCTATAGCCCCCCTACAAATCACCCCTCCCGCAACGCGCTAAAGGCCCGATCTCCCATGGCAAAAATCAAGGTGACCAACCCCGTCGTCGAACTCGACGGCGACGAGATGACGAGAATCATCTGGCAGTACATCAAGGACAAGCTGATCAACCCCTTCCTTGACGTCAACCTGATGTATTTCGACCTCGGGATGGAATACCGCGACAAGACCGACGATCAGGTCACCATCGACGCCGCTCACGCGATCAAGAAATACGGCGTCGGCGTAAAGTGCGCCACCATCACCCCCGATGAAGCGCGCGTGAAGGAATTCGGCCTCAAGCAGATGTGGAAGTCGCCGAACGGCACCATCCGCAACATCCTCGGCGGCGTGATCTTCCGCGAGCCGATCATCTGCAAGAACGTGCCGCGCCTGGTGCCGGGCTGGACCAAGCCGATCATCATCGGCCGCCATGCCTATGGCGACCAGTACCGCGCCACCGACATCAAGTTCCCGGGCAAGGGCACGCTGTCGATGAAGTTCGTCGGCGAGGACGGCACCGTGATCGAGCGCGAGGTGTTCAAGACCCCGGGCGCCGGCGTCGCCATGAGCATGTACAACCTCGACGAATCCATCAAGGACTTCGCCCGCGCCTCGCTGAACTACGGCAAGATCCGCAACTACCCGGTCTACCTGTCGACCAAGAACACCATCATGAAAGTCTACGATGGTCGCTTCAAGGACATCTTCCAGGAGATCTACGACGCCGAGTTCAAGAAGGACTTCGAGGCCAAGGGCCTGACCTACGAGCATCGCCTGATCGACGACATGGTGGCTTCGGCGCTGAAGTGGTCCGGCGGTTATGTCTGGGCTTGCAAGAACTATGACGGCGACGTGCAGTCCGACACCGTGGCGCAAGGCTACGGCTCGCTCGGCCTGATGACCTCGGTGCTGATGACCCCGGACGGCCAGACCGTGGAAGCGGAAGCTGCCCACGGCACCGTGACCCGCCACTATCGCGAGCACCAGAAGGGCAAGGAAACCTCGACCAATTCGATCGCGTCGATCTTCGCCTGGACCCAGGGCCTCGCCCATCGCGCCAAGCTCGACAACAATGCCGAACTGGCCAAGTTCGCCAAGACCCTCGAAAAGGTCTGCGTCGACACCGTCGAAGCCGGCTACATGACCAAGGACCTCGCGCTCCTGGTCGGCGCCGACCAGCGCTGGCTCTCGACCACGGGCTTCCTCGACAAGGTCGCGGAAAACCTGACCAAGGCGCTGGCGGCCTGATTTCCGCCCTCTCCTGACTGCACCATCCGAAAGTCCGGGCTGCCTCAGGCGCCCGGACTTTCTTTTGAGACGTCCGTATTCGAGGTGACCCATGACTGCGCCAAATCCCGCCGACGGCCATGACGATCCCCTGCTCTGGCTCGAGGAGATAGAGGGCGACAAGGCCGTGGCCTGGGTCGAGGCGCAGAATGCGCGCACCGATGGCTTTCTCTGCGACGATAACTACAGGCGCGACTTCGACGCGGTCATGAAGATCCTCGACGCCGACGATCGCATCCCGTTCGTCGGCAAGTCCGGCGAGCATCTCTATAATTTCTGGAAAGATGCGCAGCATCCGCGCGGATTATGGCGTCGCACGACGCTGGAAAGCTACAAGACCGATGCCCCCGATTGGGACGTGCTGCTCGATATCGACGCGCTCAACAAAGCGGAAGGCATCTCCTGGGCCTTCGCAGGTGCTGCGCGTTCGCCGGACAAGACTCGCGCGCTGATCAGCCTGTCGTTCAACGGCACTGACGCCATTGAGGTTCGTGAGTTCGATATTCCCAGCAAGAGCTTCGTTGCCGACGGCTTTATCATTCCGAAGGCCAAGACGCAGGTGAGCTGGGTCGATCAGGACACGCTGCTGCTCGGCAGTGCGCAGACGCCCGAGGACAGCACGGAGGCCGGCTATACCCGCACCGTACGCAAATGGACGCGCGGCACGCCACTCGCTGCGGCTGAAACCGTCTTCGAGGTCGAGAAGCAGGACGTCGCCGCCTGGTTCGGTGTCAACCGCCGACCAAGCCATGAAGGCGTGATGTACTGGCGCGCGCTGGATTTCACGCGCTCGCATATCTTCGTCGAGCGCAAGCATGGCCCTCATGCGGGAAAACGCCTGCGCCTCGAATTGCCGGAAGAAGTCTCGGTCTCGGCGGAAGCGGACGATCTCCTGATCAGCCCGAAGCAGGACTGGACCGTCGGCGACCAGACGATCCCGACCGGCGCACTCGCCGTCATCGACTTCGACCGTTTCCTGGCCGGTGCCCGCGATTTCGAGATCGTCTTCACGCCGACACCGACCCGGGCGCTGCAGTCATGGTCGGAGACCCGGCACGGCATCGTGCTCGAAATCCTCGACAACGTCCGCGGCCGCCTCGCGCTGCTGCAACGGAGCGAAGCTGGGTGGCAAGAAGCGCCATTGCCCGGCTTGCCCGACAACGCTTCGATCTCGGCACAGAATTTCGGCGGCGAGGACGATCCGGATTTGGGGACCGATTTGCTCCTCACTGTCACCGGCTTCGACAGGCCGACCACCACGGCGCTGTGGAACGGCCAGGGCGCGCCCGAGCCGCTGAAGAGCTCGCCGCCCAATTTCGATCCCGAGGGCATCGAAGTACAGCAGCGCCATGCGGTCGCGGCGGACGGCACCAGGATCCCCTATTTCCTGATCGGCAAGAATCTTTCTGCCGGCGCCCCGCCTCGGCCGACGATTCTCTATGGCTATGGCGGTTTCGAGATATCGCTGACGCCCGCCTATATGGGCATCGCGGGCAAACTGTGGCTCGAACAAGGTCATCTCTACGCCGTCGCCAATATCCGCGGTGGTGGTGAGTTCGGCCCGGCGTGGCATCTGGCTTCGCGCAAGATCACCAAGCATGTGGCCCATGACGACTTCGCGACTGTAGCGCGAGATCTCGCTGCATCAGGTACAACGACGGCGCAGAAGCTCGCCTGTCACGGCGGCAGCAATGGCGGACTACTCGTCGGCAACATGCTGACCCGCTATCCGGAATTGTTCGGCGCCGTCTGGTGCAGCGTGCCGCTGCTCGACATGGCGCGCTATACCAGGCTGCTCGCCGGCGCGAGCTGGATCGCCGAATATGGCGATCCCGAAATTCCCGACGAGTGGGCCTATCTGCAGAAATACTCGCCCTATCATCTCGCTGCGGCAGGCCAGAATTATCCGCCGATCTTCATCACCACCAACCGCACCGACGACCGCGTCCATCCCGGCCATGCCCGCAAGATGGCAGCGAAGCTCGAAGCGCTTGGCTATCCCGTCTGGTTCAATGAGACCGTGGCGGGTGGACACTCGGGCGCAGTGGACAATACCAAGCAGGCGCAGAGCCAGGCATTGGGGTTTGCGTTTCTGCGGCGGACGATTTGCCGCTAAAGCGATAGGATCATAAAAACATTCAGGGAGACCACCTCATGCCAGCCAGCAAAGTCGCCGTCATCACCGCAGGCGGAAGCGGCATGGGCGCTGCATCGGCGCGCCGCCTTGCAGCCGACGGGTTCAAGGTTGCGATCCTGTCATCGTCCGGCAAGGGAGAAGCGCTTGCACAAGAGCTCGACGGCATCGGCGTCACGGGCTCAAATCAATCGAACGACGACCTGAAGCGGCTGGTCGATGGCGCGCTGGAGAAATGGGGGCGCATCGATACGCTGGTGAACAGCGCCGGCCATGGTCCGCGTGCGCCGCTGCTCGATATCACCGACGAGCAGTGGCACACCGGCATGGATGTCTATCTAATGAACGTGATCCGTCCGACGCGGCTGGTGACGCCGATCATGCAGAAGCAGAAGGCCGGCGTGATCATCAATATCTCCACCGCCTGGGCGTTTGAGCCCTCAGCGATGTTTCCGACATCAGCCGTATTCCGCGCCGGCCTCGCGGCCTACACAAAACTGTTCGCCGACGGTTTCGCCGCCGACAATGTGCGCATGAACAACGTGCTGCCCGGCTGGATCGACAGCCTGCCGGCCACTGAAGAGCGACGCCAGAGCGTGCCGATGCAGCGTTACGGCAAGAGCGAGGAGATCGCGGCCACCGTCGCCTTTCTCGCATCCGATGGTGCGGGCTATATCACCGGCCAGAACATCCGCGTCGATGGCGGCATGACGCGATCGGTGTGACGACACGATCGCGGCGGCGCGACTAGACCGCCCCCGTCGCGGCGATCTGCAGCAGCATCGCCTTGGCGATTTCCCGCTCGCCCATGATCACGACATTCGCGCCGTGATGCTTGAGATGCGCGATCTCTTCTTCGGAATGCGCGCGGGCGATGATCGGCAGTGTGGGGCTGAGGGCGCGTGCCTTGGCGACGATCTGCCCTCCCTCGAACGCATCGGGAATCGCCACCAGCAATCCCCTGGCACCCATGACATTCGCAGCTTGCAGCATGTCGGGCGCCGCGGCATTGCCGGTAATCACTTCCACACCCAGGCTCTGTAGACGCTCGACGACACCCGGCGTGTCCTCGATCACCAGCAATGGCGTATTATTCAAACGCAGCGCTCTGCTGACCACGCTGCCGACACGGCCATGGCCGACCAGCACGACGTGATCCTTGAGCTGCGTCTCCGGCAACGGGACGCGCGGGACCGCTTTCTCCTTGCTGTCCGCAGCAGCGGCTTCGCTCGCTGCCGCTGCTGCTTTCGCGTCCTTGTCGGCCAGTAAGCGATCGAGCAATGCGAAGAACAGCGGATTGAGCATGATCGAGATGATCGCGCCGGCGAGCACGAGATCGCGACCGCGATCCGGCAGCAGGCCGAGGCCCACACCGAGACTGACGAGAATGAACGAGAATTCGCCGATCTGCGCCAGCGATGCGGAAATCGTCAACGCCGTCGATGTCGGATAGCCGAACAGCCGCACGATGCCGAAAGCCGCAGCCGATTTGCCGAACAGGATGATGAACACGGTGGCGAGCAGCGGCAGCGGTTCGCGCAGGATGATCGCCGGATCGACCAGCATGCCGACCGAAACGAAAAACAGCACCGCGAACGCGTCGCGCAATGGCAGCGTCTCGTTCGCGGCGCGCTGGCTGAGCTCGGATTCGCTGAGGATCATGCCGGCAAAGAAGGCGCCGAGCGCGAAGGATACGTCGAACACGATAGCCGCACCGAAGGCGACACCGAGCGAGATGGCGAACACCGCCAAGCGAAACAGTTCGCGTGATCCGGTATGCGCCACATAGTGCAGCAGCATCGGGATGACACGGCGGCCGACCACCAGCATGAAGATCACGAAGCCCGCGACCTTGCCGAGCGTGATCAGCACCGGCATCGCAAGTGCTGACATGCCGGCACCGTTGCCCTCGCCTTTCAGCAGACCTGCGATCGCCGGGAGCAGCACCAGCGTCAGCACCATTGCGAGATCCTCGACGATGAGCCAGCCGATGGCGATGCGGCCGCGCTCGCTGTCCACCAGACGTCGTTCCTGCAGCGCGCGAAGCAGCACCACCGTCGAAGCCACCGACAGTGCGAGGCCGAAAACAAGGCCGCCCCCGAACGACCAGCCGAGTGCCTCGCCGAGGCCGATGCCGAGCAGCGTCGCCACGGCGATCTGCACGATGGCGCCGGGGATTGCGATATTCCTGACCGAGAGCAGATCCTTCAGCGAGAAATGCAGGCCGACGCCAAACATCAGCAGGATAATGCCGATTTCCGCGAGTTCATTGGCGATGTTCTGGTCCGCCACATAACCGGGCGTAAATGGCCCCATCAGCACGCCGGCGAGAAGATATCCAACCAACGGTGAAACGCGAATACGCTGCGCAACCAGACCGAGAATGAAAGCCAGCACGAGGCCGACGACGACTGTCGAAATCAGGGGGGTGTTGTGCTCCATGTCGCTTTTTGCCGCATGGACGCATGGGATGCCAGCCTCATCAGAGGCTACTCATGGTCGCAGCGTCAACCGGTCACGTCATCGCGAGGTGCACTTGCGTAACGTGGTTGTCATTCCGGGGCATGGGAGCATCTTCGCGCACGCGAATCGGGAATCTCGACATAGTGAACATTTCGGGATTCGCAGCCACTCCAAGCGGAGTGGCTGAGGTTCACGCCGGCCTAGCGGCGTTCCCGGCGCCGGAATGACAAGATCAGGCGCCGATCGCCGCTGCGATGGCCTTCAGCGCTGCATCGGCCTTGGCGCCGTCCGGACCGCCGGCCTGCGCCATATCCGCCCGTCCGCCGCCGCCTTTGCCGCCAAGGGCTTCAGAGGCGATCTTCACCAGATCGACGGCGCTGAAGCGCTTGGTCAGATCCTCGGTGACGCCGACCACGACGCCGGCCTTGCCGTCTTCACCGACATTGATGATCGCGACAACACCCGAACCAAGCTGCTTCTTGCCGGCATCGGCGAGGCTCTTGAGATCCTTCATCTCGATGCCCGAGACGCTCTTGGCCATCAGCTTGACGTCGCCGACCGTCTTGACGTCCGCGGATGCGCCGCCAGCGGCCGATGCGCCGGCCGCAGCACCGCCGCCCATGGCGATGGTCTTCTTCGCCTCGGAGAGTTCACGCTCCAGCTTCTTGCGCTCGTCCATCAACGCGGCGATGCGCGCCGGCATGTCGTCGAGCGTCGTGCGAAGTTCGTTCGCGGCAGTCTTGGCGAGTTGCATCGTCTCATTGGCATGATGACGCGCGTGGTTGCCGGTCAACGCCTCGATACGGCGCACGCCGGACGACACCGCGCTTTCAGCCGTGACCGAGATCATGCCGATATCGCCGGTGCGACGCACATGGGTGCCGCCGCAGAGTTCGACCGACCAGCCGAGTGCATTGCTGCCGCTCTCGCGCGGCGCGTTGCCCATCGAGACAACGCGGACTTCGTCGCCATATTTCTCGCCGAACAGCGCGCGTGCGCCCGCCTCGCGCGCATCGTCCACCGCCATCAGGCGCGTGGTGACGGCGTCGTTTTCCAGCACGACATTGTTGGCGATGTCCTCGACGCGGCGCAGTTCCTCGGCCGTAATCGGCTTCTGATGGACGAAGTCGAAACGCAGACGATCCGGCGCCACCAGCGAACCGCGCTGGGCGATGTGATCGCCGAGCACCTGACGCAGCGCTTCGTGCAGCAGATGCGTGGCCGAGTGATTGGCGCGGATCGATGAGCGACGGGCGTGGTCAACTTCCAGCGCGAGCGCCGCGCCGGCTTTCAGCGTGCCCTGCTCGACCGTGCCGATATGCACAAACAGATCCCCGGCGCGCTTCTGCGTCTCGGTGACGCGGAACGTGACACCCTCGCCGGTCATCACACCGAGATCGCCGACCTGACCGCCGGACTCCGCATAAAACGGCGTCTGGTTGAGAACGATCGCGCCGGTGTCGCCGGCTTTGAGGCTGTCGACTTCCTTGCCATCCTTCACCAGTGCGGTGACCGCACCTTCGGCACTTTCGGTCTCGTAACCGAGAAATTCCGTGGCGCCGAGCTTTTCGCGCAGGCCGAACCACACGGTCTCGGTCGCAGTGTCACCCGAGCCGGACCATGACGCGCGCGCCTTGGCCTTCTGCTTTTCCATCGCATCGGTGAAGGATGCGATATCGACCGAAATGCCGCGGTTGCGCAGCGCATCCTGGGTCAGATCGAGCGGGAAACCATAGGTGTCATACAGCGTGAACGCGGTCTCGCCGTCGAACATGTCGCCCTTCTTCAGCGACGCGCTCTTGTCGTCGAGAATACCGAGACCACGATCCAGCGTCTTGCGGAAGCGCGTCTCTTCGAGCCGCAGCGTTTCCTCGATCAGGCTCTCGGCGCGCACCAGCTCCGGATAGGCCTGGCCCATCTCGCGCACCAGCGCCCACACCAGGCGCCACATCAGCGGCTCCTTGGCGCCGAGCAACTGGCCGTGACGCATGGCGCGGCGCATGATCCGGCGCAGCACGTAGCCGCGCCCTTCATTCGACGGCAGCACGCCGTCGGCAATGAGGAACGACGACGCGCGCAGATGGTCGGCGATGACGCGCAGCGAGGCCTTCATCGGTCCCTGCGGATCGGCGCCGGTGAGATCGGCGATGGCGCGGATCAGCGCGACGAACAGGTCGATGTCGTAATTGTCGTGCTTGCCCTGCAGCACCGCAGCGATGCGCTCGAGGCCCATGCCGGTGTCGATCGACGGCTTCGGCAGCGACACGCGGTTGCCCGGCGCCAGCTGGTCGAACTGCATGAAGACGAGATTCCAGATCTCGATGAAGCGGTCGCCGTCTTCATCGGGCGAGCCGGGAGGACCACCGGGAATCTTGTCGCCATGATCGAAGAAGATTTCCGAACATGGGCCGCAGGGGCCGGTATCGCCCATTTGCCAGAAATTGTCCGAGGTCGGGATGCGGATGATCTTGGAATCCGGCAGACCGATTTTCTTCCACAGCGCGAAGGCTTCATCGTCCTCGGAATAGACCGTGACCAGCAGGCGGTCCTTGGCCAGGCCGTATTCCTTGGTGATCAGGTTCCAGGCAAGCTCGATCGCACGTTCCTTGAAATAATCGCCGAACGAGAAGTTGCCGAGCATCTCGAAAAAGGTGTGATGGCGTGCGGTGTAGCCGACATTGTCGAGGTCGTTATGCTTGCCGCCGGCGCGCACGCATTTCTGCGACGTGGTGGCGCGCTGATAGGACCGCTTCTCGACGCCGGTAAAGACGTTCTTGAACTGCACCATGCCGGCATTGGTGAACATCAGCGTCGGGTCGTTGCGCGGCACCAGCGGCGACGACGACACGATCTCGTGACCGTTCGCAGCGAAGTAATTCAGAAATGCCGACCTGATCTCGTTAACGCCGCTCATATCAGTCCCATTGCGCCCAAGAACTGGCGCCTAAAAATCGCCCACGGCCCAGCCGCCGGCTGATGCCACAACCGGTTGCTTTTAGACCGGCGGCACTAGGCCTGTCCAGAAACTGTGCAAGCGGATCAGGGGCTTGCCGCAACAGCACAGGGCCGTTGATAGGTGCAGCAACCGCGTTGACAGATTCAGGGAACGCATGCTCTTGTGCCGGCGTTGAAAGACGTCACGTCGGGAGAGACCGGCCCCTGTTTGGGTCGGCGCCGAAGGAGCAACCGCCCCGGAAACTCTCAGGCAAAAGGACCGCGTGACAGGTTAGCATCTGGAAAGAGATGCCATACGAGCCCGAATGGGCTGATGGCGTCCGCCGACGGGATAATACTCTCAGGCACAGCGACAGATGGGGCTCGTACAGGCACTCCGGGAATGGTCCCGGGGGAACCGCGAGGACCCGTCATATGTCTGCTGCAGATGCGCTTGCGACCGATAAACCCTCAATTTTGAAACAAACGCCGCTGCATGCCCTCCACATCGCCCGTGGCGGCAAGATGGTGCCGTTCGCTGGCTATGACATGCCGGTTCAATACGCCACCGGGGTGCTGAAGGAGCACCTCCACACCCGCGCCGCCGCCGGCCTGTTCGACGTCTCGCATATGGGTCAGATGACCCTGCGGGCGAAGTCCGGGAAACTCGAAGACGCCGCTCTGGCACTCGAGAAACTGGTGCCGATGGACATCCTGGCGCTGGCACCCGGCCGCCAGCGTTATGCTCAGTTCACCAATGAGGCCGGCGGCATTCTCGACGACCTGATGGTAGCGAATTTCGGCGATCACCTGTTTCTGGTCGTCAACGCCGCCTGCAAGGATGAAGACGAGGCGCATCTGCGCGCGCATCTCTCCGACAGCTGCATCATCGAGACCCTGCCCGACCGCGCACTGATCGCCCTGCAGGGGCCAAAGGCCGCGGATGTGCTGGCAAAATTCTGTCCCGAAGCACCTGCGATGAAGTTCATGGATGCCGGTCCGCATCAGGTGAACGGTATCGCCTGTTTCGTCTCGCGCTCCGGCTATACGGGTGAAGACGGCTACGAGATCTCAATCCCGAACGATCAGGCTGAAGCCCTCACCTCTGCTTTGCTCGATCATCCTGACGTGCTGCCAATCGGCCTCGGCGCCCGCGACAGCCTGCGGCTCGAAGCCGGGCTTTGTCTGTACGGCCATGACATCGACACGACAACCACGCCCATCGAAGGCGGCTTGAACTGGTCGATCCAGAAGAGCCGCCGCACCGGCGGCGCCCGCGCCGGCGGCTTCCTCGGCAGCGACAAGATCCTTGCCCAGCTCGATGGCGGCGCACCGCGCAAGCGGATCGGCCTTCTGCCCGAAGGCCGCGCCCCCGTGCGCGAGGGCGTCCTGCTGTTCGCGAACGCCACCTCCACCGAATCCATCGGCAGCGTCACCTCCGGCGGCTTCGGCCCCAGCCTCGGCGCGCCAATTGCAATGGGCTATCTGCCCAGCGCGCAGGCAGCCGACGGCACCACCGTTTTCGCCGAACTGCGCGGCCAGCGCATGCCGATGAAAGTGTCGCCCATGCCCTTCGTCCCCCACAGCTACAAGCGTTGAGGAACTGACCCATGACCACCCTGTACACCGAAGACCACGAATGGCTCCAGATTGACGGCGACGTCGTCACCGTCGGCATCACCGATTACGCACAGTCGCAGCTCGGCGACGTCGTGTTCGTCGAACTGCCCAAAGTCGGCCGCGCGCTCAAGAAGGCGGAAGCCGCCGCCGTGGTCGAATCGGTCAAGGCCGCCTCCGACGTCTATGCCCCGATCACCGGTGAGGTTGTCGCGATCAACGACGCCCTCGCCGCCGAACCGGCGCTGGTGAATTCCGATGCCGACGGCAAGGCATGGTTCTTCAAACTCAAACTCGCCGACAAGAGCGAGCTTGATGGCCTGATGGATGCCGACGCCTACAAAGCCCACACCGCCTAGTCGTCATGCCCGGCGAATGCCGGGCATCCACGTCTCGGCCACAAGCGAAGACGTGGGGGCCCGGGACAAGCCTGGCCATCACGAGCTTCTGAAATTCGTTCGAGGAACAACAGATGACCCTGAACAAATCTTCCGGCGACGTCGCCACCGATTTCGTCCGCCGCCATATCGGCCCTTCGCAAGCCGATATTCGTGTGATGCTTGAAACGGTCGGCGCGAAAAGCCTGTCCGCACTGATGGGCGAGACGCTGCCTGCCTCGATCCGCCAGAAGACGCCGCTCGATCTCGGCCGCGCGCTCAGCGAAACCGAGGCGCTGGCGCATATGACCGAGATGGCAGCCAAGAACGCGGTGTTCATCTCGCTGATCGGCCAGGGTTATTCCGGCACGGTTCTGCCGACGGTGATCCAGCGCAACATCCTGGAGAACCCGGCCTGGTACACGGCCTATACGCCGTATCAGCCCGAGATCAGTCAGGGCCGGCTCGAGGCGCTGTTCAACTTCCAGACCATGATTTGCGACCTCACCGGTCTCGACGTCGCCAATGCATCGCTGCTCGATGAAGCGACCGCCGCTGCTGAAGCCATGGCACTGGCCGAGCGCGCCTCAAACGTTCAGACCAAGACCTTCTTCGTCGATCATGAAGTTCATCCGCAGACCCTCGCAGTGCTGCGCACCCGCGCCGAGCCGCTCGGCTGGAAGCTTCAGGTCGGCAATCCGCTCACTGACCTCGACAAAGCCGATGTGTTCGGCGCGATCTTGCAATATCCCGGCACGACGGGCACCGTGCGCGATTTCAAGCCGGCCATCGCTGCCCTTAAAGCAAAGGGCGCGCTCGCCGTCGTCGCCGCCGACCTCTTGGCGCTGACGCTGCTGGCCTCGCCGGGCGAACTCGGCGCAGACATCGCGATCGGCTCGGCGCAGCGCTTCGGCGTGCCGATGGGATACGGCGGTCCGCATGCCGGCTACATGTCGGTACGCGATGCGATCAAGCGCTCGATCCCGGGCCGCCTCGTCGGCCTCTCCATCGATTCCCGCGGCGAGCCCGCCTATCGTCTGGCGCTGCAGACCCGCGAACAGCATATCCGCCGCGAAAAGGCGACGTCGAATATCTGCACCGCGCAGGTGCTGCTCGCCGTTATTGCCTCGATGTATGCGGTCTATCACGGCCCCGAGGGCCTCAAGCACATCGCCCGCGCGGTGCATCGCCGCACGCTGGTGCTGGCCGCTGGTCTCAAGAAAGTCGGCTTCGCGCCGGAGAGCGAAGCATTCTTCGACACCATCACTGTGACCGTCGGCGACAAGCGCGACGGAATCATCGCTGCCGCTCAGGCCGAGAAGATCAATCTCCGCGTCGGTGACGGCACCATCGGCATCGCGCTGGACGAGACCACGACGCCGGAAACCGTGGAAGCCATCTGGCGCGCCTTCGGCGGCAAGCTCAGCTATGCCGATATCGAACACGACTTCAGCGACGCCCTGCCGGCTTCGCTGAAGCGCAGCTCGGCCTTCCTCACCCATCCGATCTTCCACAGCCATCGCTCGGAAACCGAACTGCTGCGCTATATGCGCAAACTCTCGGATCGCGATCTCGCGCTCGACCGTGCGATGATCCCGCTCGGCTCCTGCACCATGAAGCTGAACGCCACCACCGAGATGATCCCGCTGACCTGGCCGGGTTTCGGCAGCCTGCATCCGCTCGTGCCCAGCGAACAGGCCGCCGGCTATCACCAGTTGTTCAAGACGCTGGAAAAATGGCTGTGCGACATCACCGGCTATGACGCCGTGTCGCTGCAGCCGAATTCCGGTGCGCAGGGCGAATATGCCGGTCTGCTTGCGATCCGCGCCTATCACGCCGCGCGCGGCGACAGCCACCGCAACATCTGCCTGATCCCGTCATCAGCCCACGGCACCAATCCCGCCTCGGCCAGCATGGTTGGCATGGATGTCGTCGTGGTCGCCTGCGACAAGCGCGGCGACGTCGATGTCAACGACCTGCGCGTCAAGGCGGAGAAGCACGCCGTCAATCTCGCAGCGATCATGATCACCTATCCGTCGACCCATGGCGTGTTCGAGGAGCATATCCGCGAAATCTGCGAGATCGTTCATGCCAATGGCGGTCAGGTCTATCTCGACGGCGCCAACATGAATGCGCAGGTCGGCCTGTCGCGCCCCGGCGACTACGGCGCGGACGTCAGCCATCTCAACCTGCACAAGACCTTCTGCATCCCGCATGGCGGCGGGGGTCCCGGCATGGGCCCGATCGGCGTCAAGGCGCACCTGGCGCCCTATCTGCCCGGTCATCCCTCGGCCAATGGCGATGCGCCGGTCGGGCCGGTCTCGGCCGCGCCCTATGGTTCGGCGTCGATCCTGACGATCTCCTATATCTACATCCTGATGATGGGCGGCGCAGGCCTGACCTCGGCCACCGAGCTTGCAATCCTCAATGCGAACTACGTCGCCACGCGACTGCATCCGCATTTCCCGGTGCTGTATCGCAACGAGAAGGGACGCGTGGCGCATGAATGCATCATCGATCCGCGCGCATTGAAGACGTCCGCTGGCGTCACCGTGGACGATATCGCCAAGCGGCTGATCGACTACGGCTTCCATGCGCCGACCATGAGCTTCCCCGTCGTGGGGACGCTGATGATCGAGCCGACAGAGTCGGAATCGAAACTCGAACTCGATCGGTTCTGCGAGGCGATGATTGCGATCCGCAAGGAGATCACCGATATCGAGAGCGGCCGCTGGACCGTCGAGGCATCGCCGCTGCGTCATGCGCCGCACACGGTGCACGACATCGCCGAGGACGACTGGAAGCGCGCTTACACCCGCGCGGAAGGCTGTTTCCCGGCCGGCACCTCACGCACCGACAAATACTGGTGCCCGGTCGGCCGCGTCGACAACGTGTATGGCGACCGCAACCTGGTGTGCTCGTGCCCGCCGATGGAAGACTACGCACAGGCAGCAGAGTAACAATAAAAAAGCCACCCGCGATCAATCGCGGGTGGCTTGATTTTGACGTCGATTAAGCCGCCAGCGTAGTCTCGACCAGCTTCACCCAATAGGACGTGCCGTAGACGATCGCGTCATCGTTGAAGTTATAGGCGGGGTGATGCAGCCCGGCGCTGTCGCCGTTGCCGCAGAAGATGAAGGCGCCGGGGCGCGCTTCCAGCATATAGGCAAAGTCCTCCGCGCCCATCACCGGCGGCATGTCCACATTGACCTTCTCCGCACCGGAGATCTCGCTGGCGACACGCACCGCCATGTCGGTCTCGGCGCGGTGATTGACCACGACGGGATAACCGCGGTCATAATCAAGCACGATCTTGGCGCCGGTCTGCTGCGCTACGCCGTTGACGACCTCGTTCATGCGCTTTTCCATGAGATCGCGCACCTCGGAGTTCAATGTCCGCACGGTGCCGCGCAATTCAGCGGTCCCCGGAATGACGTTGCTGGCGTGGCCGGCATGGAATTCGCAGATCGACAGCACCGCGGATTCCAGCGGATTGACGGTTCGGGAGACGATCGTCTGCAGCGCCACCACGAGCTGCGAGCCGACCAGCACGGAATCGATGGTCTTGTGCGGATAGGCCGCATGGCCGCCCTTGCCCTCGATCTGGATCGAGATGCGATCCATCGCCGCCATGATCGGGCCTGGACGCAGCGCGAAGGAGCCGACGGGCATGCCGGGATTGTTGTGCATACCGTAGACCTGATCGATCTTGAAGCGATCCATCAGGCCGTCCTTGATCATCGCCGCAGCGCCGGCACCGCCCTCTTCGGCCGGCTGGAAGATGACGACGGCATCGCCGGCGAAGTTGCGGGTCTCCGCGAGATATTGCGCCGCGCCCAGCAGCATCGACGTGTGCCCATCGTGACCGCAGGCATGCATCTTGCCGGGGGTCTTCGAGGCGTAAGGCAGGTTGGTCTCTTCCTCAATCGGCAGCGCGTCCATGTCGGCGCGCAGCCCGATCACCTTGTGTTCGCCGGAAGCCGGCTTGCGCCCCTTGATGACGCCAACGACACCGGTTCGTCCCAAGCCCGTCACAACTTCGTCGCAGCCGAATTCCTTCAGCCGTTCCGCCACGAAGCCCGCAGTCCGGTGCACGTCATACATCAGCTCGGGATGAGCATGCAGATCACGGCGCCAGGCCATGATTTCCGGTTGCAGATCGGCGACGCGATTGATGATGGGCATGGTCAGGTCTCGATGCAGTGGGACGGCGATATCCCTGTCTAGCATGTCGCGTGCCAACGGCCCACCCCACCGGCCCCACCCCGCGCTGTACAGACGCCCCCGGCCCCGTTAATCCCTTTGAGCACGGCGGATGAGACCGTGAATGGATGCGGCAGGGAAACGATGGCGACACGGCTTGAGGGTGATTTCGACTATATCGTGGTCGGTGCGGGTACCGCCGGTTGCATCGTCGCCAATCGCCTCTCGGCAGATCCCGGCAAGCGCGTCCTCATCCTCGAAGCCGGCGGCAACGACAACTGGATCTGGTTTCACATTCCGGTCGGCTACCTTTTCGCCATCGGCAATCCCCGCTCCGACTGGATGTTCCGCACCGAGCCGGAGCCCGGCCTCAATGGCCGCGCGCTGGCCTATCCGCGCGGCAAGGTGATCGGCGGCTCCTCGGCGATCAATGCCATGATCTCGATGCGCGGCCAGGCGGCCGACTACGATCACTGGCGGCAGCTAGGCCTCAATGGCTGGGGCTATGACGATGTGCTCCCGGCGTTCAAGAAACTGGAAGATCATTTCCTCGGCGCCAGCGAACATCACGGCGCGGGTGGCGGCTGGCGTATCGAAGAACCGCGGCTATCGTGGGAGGTGCTCGACGCCGTCGGCAATGCCGCCGCCGAAATGGGCATTCGCAAGACCGCCGATTTCAACACCGGCGACAATGAAGGTATTGGCTATTTCCACGTCAACCAGAAGCGCGGTCGCCGCTGGTCGTCGGCCCGTGGCTTCCTCAAGCCAGCACTGAACCGCCCTAATCTGCGCCTCGAAACCAAGGTGATGGTCGACCGCCTGATCGTCGAGAACGGCCGCGCGGTCGGCGTGCGTTTCATCCAGAACGGCCAGGAAATCGAGGCACGCGCCAAGGGCGACGTCATCCTTTGTGCCGGCGCGGTCGGCTCGCCGCATCTGTTGCAGCGCTCCGGCATAGGACCGGCGGAGTGGTTGTCCGCCGCCGGTGTCGACGTCACACTTGACCGTCAGGGCGTCGGTCGCAACCTGCAGGATCACCTGCAGCAACGCGCCATCTACAAGGTCTCCGGCGTGCGCACGCTGAACGAGACCTATTACAATCTGTTCCGTCGTGGCTGGATGGGCATCGATTACGTGCTGCGCCGCCGCGGCCCGCTCACCATGGCGCCATCACAGCTTGGCATCTTCACGCGCTCCGATCCCCATCGCGAACGCGCAAATATCCAGTTTCACGTACAGCCGCTGTCGCTCGACAAATTCGGCGATCCGCTGCATCGCTTTCCGGCGATCACCATCGCTGCCTGCAATCTGCAGCCAACATCGCGCGGCGAGATCAAGCTGCGCTCGGCGAAGCCCGATGAAGCCCCGGCCATCGCTCCGCACTATCTCTCGACGGACGACGACCGTCAGGTTGCTGCCGATGCAATCCGCGTCACGCGCAGGCTGATGAAGCAGAAGACGCTCGCCGCCTATCATCCCGAGGAATATCTGCCGGGGCCCTCTGTTGGCGACGATGCGGAGTCGCTGGCCAAGGCTGCCGGCGATATCGGCACCACCATCTTCCATCCCGTCGGGACCGCGAAAATGGGCACGGCCTCGGACCCGATGGCCGTAGTGGACGAGCGGCTGCGCTTTTTCGGGATCGCCGGACTGCGGGTTGTGGACGCCTCGGTGATGCCGACGATCACGTCGGGCAACACCAATACGCCAACCGCCATGATCGCGGAAAAAGGCGCGTCGATGATCATCACGGATTCGCGATAATCGCATTTCGCGGGAATAAATTTCCGTCTCCACCGATCAAGTCCCCATAGCCCAATCCAGGGCGATGGAGATTGGCGATGAGTGCATTCGATCACGATCACTCCCAGGACGACCCAAGGCTGAGCCGTCGAAAGGTACTGGAGTGCATGACCTGGGCTGGCACCGGCGTGCTCTGGAGCATTGCCGGCGGTGTCCCGCATGCGCTTGGCCTGGTCGATTCAGCACGAGCGGCGGAGCCCACCGGTCTGACATTCCTGCAGATCAGCGACAGCCATATCGGCTTCGACAAGCCCGCCAATCCCAACGCCATCGGCACGCTCGAGGAGGCCATCGGCCGGATCAAAGCCATGCCGGTGAAGCCCTCGTTCATGATCCATACCGGCGATATCAGCCACCTCTCCAAGGCCTCCGAATTCGACGATGCCGACCGCATCATTTCGCAAGCGCGGCTCGATGTGCATTACGTTCCGGGGGAGCATGATTTCATCGACGAGGAGGTCAAGCTCTACCGCGAGCGCTACGGACGCGGCACCAAGGGCTCAGGCTGGTATTCCTTCGACGCAAGCGGCGTACACTTCATCGGGCTTGTGAACGTCGTCGATCTCAAGGCCGGCGGGCTTGGAAACCTCGGCGCCGAACAGCTCGCATGGCTGGAAGACGACCTGCGCGGTCGGTCGAAATCCACGCCGATCGTGGTGTTTGCGCATATTCCACTCTGGACGGTCTATCCGACCTGGGGATGGGGCACTGAAGACGGCGCGCGGGCGCTGGACTACCTCAAGGGCTTCGGCTCCGTCACGGTGCTGAACGGCCATATCCATCAGGTGATGCAGAAAGTGGAAGGTAACGTGACGTTCCACACCGCACGCTCAACCGCGTTTCCACAACCTGCACCGGGCACAGCGCCTTCGCCCGGCCCCATGAAGGTGGCCGACGACAAGTTACGCGGCCTGCTGGGCATCGCCAGCATCATCTTCAAACCCGGCGATGAACGCCTCGCCATCATAGACACCCCGTTGCAGGGCTAGGGGCATCGCAACATGACATCCTTCGCCTTACGCAACATCTGCATCCGTCTCGCCATCTTTGCCGTCGTGGCCTCCTGCATGACGGCGGCGCACTGCGAAGACCTCATGGTGACGATCGACAACTTCACCTTCGAGCCGGCACAACTCACCATCAAGGTCGGCACGACCGTCACCTGGAAGAACCGAGACGATATCCCGCATACCGTGGTCTCAGCCGGCAAATTCAGGTCGAAACCACTGGACACTGACGATAGCTACTCCTTCACGTTCACGTCACCGGGTGACTACAAGTATTTTTGCTCGCTACATCCGCATATGACGGGGATGATCAAGGTTGAGTAGCAGCCAAAACCAAGGCATCACAACGATGCCCGGCCTCTGGAAACCCAGCAGCCGGGCATCGGCCGGCAAGGACAAGTCGATGCCAGCTCACAGACCCGACGACGATGGCGAGAGAACGCGTCGTTTCCGCGAGGCCGCGCTCCCATGTCTCGACGACGTCTATACGCTGGCCCGCTATCTGCTGCGCGATGCCGACGCCGCCGAAGACGCCGTACAGGAGTGCTATCTGCGCGCGCTGAAACATTTCGACAGCTATCGCGGGCCTGCCATCAAACCATGGCTGTTCGCCATTCTGCGCAATATCTGCCAGGCGGAGTTCGCCCGTCGCGTGAACTCACCAACCGCGATCGCCGAAATCGCTGAGGCAGAGTCGCAGGAAGCGGCACCGCTCTGGCATGAGACACAGGCTTCGCCGGAAGCGGAGCTGCTCCGGCGTCGCGATGCCACCACGATCCAGCGCCTGGTGAGCACACTCGCCGAGCCGTTCAGGGAAATCCTGGTGCTGCGAGAAATGCAAAACCTGTCTTACCGCGAAATCTCCGACATCGTCGGCGCGCCCATCGGCACCGTAATGTCCCGCCTCGCCCGCGCACGCGCGATGCTCCGCACCGCGTGGATGGCTGAAGAGGAGCCGCACAAATGACCTGCGACGAGGCCGAGATCCTTCTTCACGCATTGCTCGACGGCGAACTCGACGCCGGGCATGCCCGTGAGGTCGAGGCGCACATTGCCACCTGCGAGCGCTGCGCCGCCCAATTGAAAGCCTATCGCGACATGCGATCCGCAATGGCCGCCAGCGATCTGCACTTTACGGCGCCTCCACAGCTACGTCGGCGCATCGAAGCGGCACTCCCGAAGGCACGCACACCAGATCGTCGCGCCGTGCTGAAAGGCTTCGCGATGGGATCAGTGTTGTCCGCCGTGGCTGCGACCGGTCTCGTCGTGGTCGTGCTTCGCCATGAAGACGAGCAGCGTATTCTGTCGGATGTGGTGTCGGCGCATCTGCGCGCGCTGCAGGCCGGGCACCTCACCGACGTGCTCTCCACCGATCGGCACACGGTGAAGCCATGGTTCAACGGCCGGCTTGACGTGGCGCCACCGGTTGTCGATCTCACCACGCAGGGTTTCACGCTCATCGGCGGGCGGCTTGATTATGTTAATGGACGAACGATCGGCGCCATCGTCTACCGGCGGCGCACCCACGTGATCAATCTGTTCGTTGCACAGACGACAAATGCAGAGCCACGCGTAGCCAAGATCGAGACCGTTCAGGGCTTCAACATTCGCCATTGGAGCGAGCGCGGCCTGACTTACTGGGCAGTCAGCGATCTGAACGCCGATGAACTTGCCGATTTCGGCAGCAAGTTCGAACTTGCGATGGGAGCGAGCTGAAACCTAGGCCGACTTCCGCACGGCGTTATCAACCAGCGTCTTGCCGAGCGACCAGATCGCGCCGGGCACGCGGTGGCTGTCAGCGATCACGGTGTCGAACGACTTGGTGATCCACTTGCAGTCATCCTCATTGATCACCAGAGGCGGCAGCAGTTTGATCGTATGGCTGCCGTGACCGGAGACCTGGGTGAGAATCTTCTGTTCCTTGAACAGCGGCACCGTGATGAGCTGGCAGAACAGACCCTTGTTGGCCGACTCCAGAATATTCCAGGACGCCTTGAGACGCAGCGATTTCGGCGGTCCGAATTCGATACCGATCATCAGGCCCTTGCCGCGCACTTCCTTGAGCAGCTCGAAGCCGGGGATCATATTTTGCAAAGCGAGGCGCAGCTCGGCACCGCGCTTGGCAGAATTCTCGACCAGCTTCTCGTGCTTCATGATCTCCAGCGTAGCGATCCCGGCGGCCATCGCCAGATCGTTCTTGCCGAAGGTCGACCCATGGACCAGCGAACGGTCCATGCGATTGAATATCTTGTCGAAGATGGATTTGCGCGTCAGCAGCGCTCCGACAGGAACGTGGCCTCCTGACAGAGCCTTTGCGAGAAGGATCATGTCGGGCTCGACATTCCAGTGCTCGATCGCGAGAAACTTTCCAGTGCGCCCGAGGCCCGTCTGGATTTCATCGGCAATGAACAGCGTGCCGTATTTCCGGCACAGCGCTGCCGCGCCCGACAGGAATTCATCCGTGGGCATGTTGACGCCCTTGCCCTGGATCGGTTCGACGATGAAGCCGGCGACCTGCTTCGACGACAACGCCTTCTCAAGCGCTTCGAGGTCATTGAACGGCACTGTGGTGCAGTCCGACAGCAGCGGACCGAAGCCCGTGCGGAAATTGGTGTCGTCGGTCAGCGACAGCGCGCCGTAGGTCAGTCCGTGATAGGCGTGATCGCAATAAACGATTCCATTACGCCCCGTCGCGTTACGTGCAAACTTGATCGCAGCCTCAACGGTTTCTGCACCGGAATTCGCGAAAAACACCTTGTCCATATATGGGACGTTTTCCAGCAGCTTCTCGGAGAGAATACCTGCGAGTGTAGAGACGTCCATTTGCACCAGATTGGGCATATCGGCGTCGAGCACGCTTTTGAGCGCATTCCGCATGACCGGATGGTTCCGGCCAATCGCAAAAACGCCAAATCCGCTCAGTAGATCGAGATAGCGGGCGCCGTCCCGGTCGAACAAATACTGGCCGGTGCCACGCTGGAAGCCAACGTCATACCCGATGGTCTTGAGGACTCGAACGAGCTGTTCATTGAGGTGGCGCGTATGCATCGAGCTACGCTGCGCCTCCCGTTCAACAAACATCTCGGAAACGTCTAGATTCGGATATACCATGAGCTACATACGTCGGTTGATGGTCGTTTCGTCAACTGAAAACCGTAAATGCGGCGATTTGACTTCGCCGAGAACCGCTACTTAAGCATAGGTCTAAACATGTTGCAGCGCCCACGCATTACTACGCGCAGTCTTACATATTGCGGAATCCTTTTTTCAGCAGGCTTGCTTTCGGCAGGGCTGTCACCCGCATTTGCAGCAGACCCGACCGGCGACTGGCAAGTCGAAGATGGCGTCGCCCACATCCGTGTTGCCGAATGCGGCGGCAGCATGTGGGGTGCCGTAGCCTGGGAAAAGACCCCCGGCGGCATCGATAAGAACAACCCCGATGCCACCAAGAAGACGCGCCCCACTTTGGGCATCGTGACCTTGATCGACATGAAGAAGAATGCCGCAAACGACAAATGGGCGGGGCAGGTTTACAATGCCAAGGACGGAAAATTCTATAAATCGACGATCAAACTCGGTGACACCCCTGACGAACTCGAAATCGAAGGCTGTGTCCTTGGTTTCCTGTGCGGCGGCCAGACCTGGACGCGCGTAGGCCCGTCGATTCCGTCGAGTCCCTCGAACCTCACCGCCAAGGGCGCCCTACCCAAGGCGGGCGCTGCCACCGGTGCCAAAATGGCCCCTGCGGCTGGTCCAACGGTTTCTGCAGCTACCCCCAAGGCCGCACCGGCTCCTGCTGCTGCCGGGGCTCCCAAGGCCGCGGCTCCTGCCGGTCAGAAAACCGCGACAGCGACCGCGCCGGGACAGCCGGCCGATATCGGCGATATCTGCCTGCTGCCCGAGATCAACAAGGTCACTCATTAGGCTCGCGCGGCTTACCCATCAGCGCCGGCTGGAACAGCAGCACGGCAGCCAGCGTTACGACAAAGGACATCGCGAGCAGTTTACCCATGCTCGCGGTGCCCGGATGGTTCGACAGCCACAGGCTGCCGAACGCCGTAGCCGTCGTCAGCGCGCTGAAGAAAATCGCGCGTGTCAGCGATGACTGCAGCAGGTTCTTGTAGCCGGCCCTCCAGGCCGTCACATAATAAATCTTGAACGCCACACCGACGCCGAGTAGCAGCGGCAACGCGATGATATTGGCGAAGTTCAGCGGCAGGCCGATCAACACGCAGATTTCCAGCGTGACCGTTCCCGCCACCAGCAAGGGAACGATCGTCAGCAACACATCGCTGATGCGTCGCAAAGCCAACCACAGCAGCAGCGAGATCGAAATCAGCGCCCAAAGCCCCGCATGAATGAAGGCGGTGACAATGGTATCGCCCGACTTCAGGATCGAGATCGGACCGCCAACGGCGAGCGGCTCGGACTTCAGCACGACATCGGCGAACTTACGCAACGTGTCGTTATCGTTCGGATCGCCGTTGGGCTGCGCCTCGACGCGGATCTGGCCATCCTTGGTCTTCCACGAATTCACCAGTTCGGATGGCAAGGTCTGCAAACTGATCGGGCTCGCCTGCAACAGATTACGCAACTGCCCCAGCGCGAGCTTGAGCGGCACCACAAAGGTCGCCTGCACCTGATCGCGCACCGGTTGGCTGGCCTCAGCGGTCCTGGCCAATGCATCGGCCAGACGCTTGGCGGCGACGGCACCGGGGCTCGTCTGCGTTCCAGCAAGCTTGCGCAGGCTTGTCGCCGAATCCTTCAGCGACGTAACGTTTTCGGCATCGGACGGCGCCTTGTCGATCGACTCCGGATTCAACGCCGGCTCAAGAATCTTCGCGCCCTCCTGGATCGCCTTTAGCTTGGCGGGCTGATCCTCAGGCACGAAACTATCGAGCGAAATCGTACGAGCGACTTCCGGCAGCTTGGAGAGACGCTCCTCGACCTGTTTCGCAGCGGCCTCGTTCGGTGTCATGATGTTGACGGCATTGGCGCCGGTGTTCGGATCCTTGCGCAGATCGAGGAAAGTAGCGATCGACTCGACGTTCGGATTGCGCAGGTTGATCGGATTGAAGTCGAACTTCAGGAAGTAGAGCAACGGCAGACCGGCGATCGTGAGCGCCAGCGTGATGCCGATAATCCAGAAGCGTTTCTCCTCCAGGAAGCGGTCGACAGGCGCCAGGAACGCATAACCAACGGGCTCCTTTTCACCTGCGGGATTCAAGAGGTCGAGCAGTGCCGGCAGAACGGTGATGCTGGTCAGGAACGCGATCATCATGCCGGCCCCGGCGATCTTGCCGAGTTCGGATACGCCTTTGTAATCGGTCGGCAGGAACGACAGAAAACCGGCAGCCGTTGCGAAAGCGGCGAGCGACAGCGGCACTGCGCAATATTCGGCGGCCTTCGTCAAAGCCAGCGGCAGGTTGTCATTCTTGTATCGCTCCGAGCGGTAACGCACGCTGAACTGGATGCCGAAGTCGACGCCGAGGCCGACGAACAACACGGCAAATGCAATCGACAGCAAATTCAGTGAACCAACCATCATGAGGCCGACGGCGGTGGTTGTGGCAAGGCCAACGAACAGCGTTGCAAAGACGGCGCCGATGATCTTGGCGGAGTGCAGCGCCATCCAGAGGATGACCAGCACGATCAGAACCGTACCGATACCATTGACGACGGCACCATCCTGCACAGTGGAGAATTCTTCGTTTGCGATGGGGACCGGGCCGGTCAACCGTACGCGTGCGCCATATTCACCAGCGATGTTCAGGTCGATGGCAGCCTGCCGGATCGCATCGGTGGCGGTCTTGCCGGGCTCAAGCGCGTTGAAGTCGAGGATAGGCTTGATCTCGATGAAGCCACGCTTGTCGCCATCGGTCAGAGGCTTGTCGCTGACCAGCCCGCGCCATGAGAAGGTGCCCTTGCCGTTTTTCAGCACGTCCTCGATGGTCTGCGAGACGGCGTTGAAGGTCGGTGCTGCCGCGTCGAGCTGAATCTGCCCGCGGCGAATGCCGGTGAGGCCGGTCTCCAGCGCGCCGGTGAGACCGCGCAGACTGGGATCGCCGGCCATGATTTCAATCAGGGGAGCAGCTTGCTGAAACTGGCCCGTCAGCTGCGCAACTTCCTTTGTCGGAAGGAACAGCAGGCCGTTCTTCTCGAAGAAAGCACCGCCATCGAGCCGGCGAACTGAGTCGAAGTCCGTTTTATTGGTGACCAGCTTCGCTTCCATCGCATTGGCTGCGGCATTGGCGAATTCAGGCGTAGGCGCCTCAACCACCGCGATGATCAGGCGCTCCTGATCGAAGGCCTTGTCGAAGGCAATGTCGCGCTGACGCCAATCGAGACTGGGCGAGATCAGCTTGTTGATGTCTGTATTGATTGAGAAATTCTTCGCCGTGTAATAGCTCGCGCCAATCGAAAGAAGCAGACAAGCGAGCACCACCGGCAGGGCAAACCGGGTGCAGAAGTTCACGATCGAGACGACAACTCTTGTCAGCACGCTTTTTCTTTCTATTTGGACGAGGCTCGCGAAGAATGCAGTTCACGTGGGAGTGTTCCGCAAACCATTACTTTCGCACTGGATGCGCTTTGCTTTCAGCAATGTGATGGGATGGCATAAAACGTGCTGATCACCGTAGCAACGGACGTGTTAGCGATGCCTCGTGACGCCGTAAAGTGACGAACAAGTGAGAGTTTTCAGGTTCTTGTGGCGCAACCGCAAAATATTACCGCAACCCGGCCAGTCGTCGCAAACCACGTTTTCGGTTCGCGATTGCACACTGGGTGATTTTTGTCACACAGAACAGCTCAAATATCCAGCTGGGCTGGATATGTGCCTGATTATGGTACAGAATTAGCGATTATACCGGAATCGATTATGGACTTTGTACCACGTGCTTGACTGTCGTCCCCTTGAAATCTTTCTGGCTCAGCCGCGCGGCTTCTGCGCGGGCGTCGTGCGCGCTATCGAGATCGTCGAGCGTGCTCTCGAGCGCTATGGAGCGCCGGTCTATGTCCGCCATGAAATCGTCCATAACAAATACGTGGTCGAGAGCCTGAAGGCCAAGGGCGCCATCTTCGTCGAGGAACTCTCTGAAGTGCCTCCGAACGCCATGACCATCTTCAGCGCCCATGGTGTCGCCCGGAGTGTCGAGGAGGAAGCGGCGACCCGTGGCCTGCCTGTTCTGGATGCAACCTGTCCGCTTGTCACCAAGGTTCACAACCAGGGCAAGCGGTACATGTCCAAAGGCCGCAAGGTCATCCTGATCGGCCACGCAGGCCATCCGGAGGTCGACGGTACCATGGGACAGGTGCCCGGCCCGGTTTACCTTGTTCAGAGCGTTGAGGACGTCAAGGCCCTGACGCTGTCACCGCAGGAACCGGTCGCCTATATCACCCAGACGACCCTCAGCGTGGATGACACCAAGGACATCATTCTGGCCCTGGAACAGCGTTTCAGCAACATTGAGGGCCCTGATACCCGCGATATCTGCTATGCAACACAAAACCGCCAATCTGCGGTAAGAGAGCTCAGCAAACTCGTGGACGTCATTCTGGTCGTCGGGGCGACCAACAGTTCCAACTCGAACCGGTTGCGCGAAATCGGCACCGAAGTCGGCGTCGCGAGTTACCTCATTGCCGATGGCAGCGAACTCAACCCCGCCTGGTTGAAGGATGCGCGCGCGGTAGGCATCACGGCTGGCGCTTCCGCGCCAGAAGTGCTTGTAGATGACGTGATCGAGACCTTGCGGCGGATCGGACCGGTTGCCGTGTCGGTGTTGCCCGGACGTGAAGAGACTATCGAATTCAAGCTACCCGCCGAACTGACCGCGGTTTGATCCACCTTCGTCACGATGTGATGCGCAGAGAGAAAATACGAAATGGCCATTCCATTCTTTAAAGAAATGAAAATCGGCTCCTATCTATTGAAGAAGAAGCTGACCGGCCAGAAGCGCTATCCGCTCGTGCTGATGCTGGAACCTCTCTTCCGCTGCAACCTGGCCTGCGTCGGCTGCGGCAAGATCGACTATCCGAACGCCATCCTGAACCGCCGCATGTCGGCGCAGGAATGCTGGGATGCCGCCGATGAATGCGGCGCGCCGATGGTTGCGATTCCGGGCGGCGAGCCGCTGATTCACAAGGAGATCGGCGAGATCGTGCGCGGCCTGGTCGAGCGCAAGAAGTTCGTCTCGCTCTGCACCAACGCACTGCTGCTCGAGAAGAAGCTCGATCTGTTCACGCCGTCGCCCTACCTGTTTTTCTCGGTGCATCTCGACGGCCTCAAGGATCACCACGACAAGGCTGTGTCGCAGGAAGGCGTGTTCGACAAGGCCGTCTCCGCGATCAAGGCCGCCAAGGCCAAGGGCTTTGCCGTCAATGTCAACGCGACAATCTTCGACGGCCATGCCGCCGAGGACATTGCAAAGTTTTTGGACTTCACCGTGGAGCTCGGCGTTGGCGTCTCGATGTCGCCCGGCTATGCCTATGAGCGCGCGCCGGACCAGGAGCACTTCCTGAACCGCACCAAGACCAAGAAGCTGTTCCGCGACGTCTTTGCGCTCGGCAAGGGCAAAAAGTGGAACATCATGCATTCCGGCCTGTTCCTGGACTTCCTCGCCGGCAACCAGGAATACGAGTGCAAGCCGTGGGGCATGCCCGCGCGCAACATCTTTGGCTGGCAGAAGCCCTGCTACCTGCTCGGTGAAGGCTACACCAAGACCTTCAAGGAATTGATGGACACCACCGATTGGGACACCTACGGCACCGGCAAATACGAGAAGTGTGCTGACTGTATGGCCCATTGCGGCTACGAGCCGACCGCTGCAGACGAAGCCATCAGCAACCCGTTTAAGGCCATGTGGGTGGCGATGCGCGGCGTGAAGACTTCGGGCCCGATGGCGCCGGAAATCGACCTCACCAAGCAGCGCCCGGCGCAGTACGTGTTCTCGTCGGAAGTTCAGAAGCGCCTGTCGGACATCCGCAAGGAAGAAGCTGTCGCCGCTGCCGCCAAGGCAGAGGAAAAGGCGCAGAAGGCTTCGACCGCCGCCTGAGCGATTTCAAGCTGAATACAAAAAGGGCGCGATGCAAATCGCGCCCTTTTTCATTGAAAAATTGAATTCGCGAGAGGCCCGGCAAACGCCGCCAGAGCAGCGCTCAGACGTCCGCGGAAACGAGGTTGGTGTGACCCAGCAGATAGCTGCGGCAGTCGCGCAGGCTGCGTAGCGCGCGATTGAAGTCGCGCCCGGTCGAAACCAGCGCCCGGATCACCAGCGGATTGCGGGCAATGCCGCGCAGGACCTTGCGCATGTCGATGTCGCCGTTCGGCTTGATCGCCGTGGTGGCGATTTCCGGCAGCGCGCGGCTGGCGGGATCGCTGACCACGCGCAGTGCGGCAAACGGCAAACCGGCCTTGGCGGCGAACTCGGCTGCGATGTGGCTTTCCATATCGACGGCAGCTGCTCCGAATTCC
The DNA here is from genome assembly GCF_041424195.1 of Tardiphaga sp. Classification (NCBI taxonomy): domain Bacteria; kingdom Pseudomonadati; phylum Pseudomonadota; class Alphaproteobacteria; order Hyphomicrobiales; family Nitrobacteraceae; genus Tardiphaga; species Tardiphaga sp. The sequence goes on from NZ_JBGMOE010000005.1 coordinate 144,876, forward strand.
GAGCGCAGCGCGGCCTTGCCGGCCTGTCCGGTGATGACTTTCTCGACACCGACGAGACCGCCGCGAAACACCTTCTGGCGACCGACGCCGGCACCGGCGATCAGTTCGTCGCTAAGGACTTCAGACGCCGACCAACGGCTGTTGCCGGCCACCACTTCCGTGGCCACAACGACGGCACCTGATTTGAGATCGGGGTCGAGGCCGCCGGCGACGCCGAAGCTGACCACGCCGCGGACGGCGCCGGGATCGAAGTCTGCCAGCAGGCTACGGAGCTGGACCGGGTCGCTTGAGCTGCAGATGACAGTCATTCCCGGTCCGGCAGCGATCTTCGCTTCCTGGACCAGTCCCGTGACGATCAATACCGGCCGGCGGTCGATTGCGTCGCCCGCGGTCGAAATGCCCCCATCGCCCAAAATCACATCCCAACCCCTACGGTCTTGCTGTTGGTGCTCTTCAAATTCCGGAACCGCGCCAACGCCCAGAGCGGGAAGAATTTCGAGTAGCCATGATAACGCAGATAAAACACCCGGGGGAAGCCGGTAGCCGTGTAACGGGCCTCGTCCCAGAGTCCTTTTTCCGTCTGTGTGTCCATCAGGTACCGTGTTCCACGGGCGACAGCCGGATTATCGACCTCGCCTGCAGCCATCAGGGCGAGCAAGGCCCATGCCGTTTGCGATGACGTGCTGGGTGCCGCCTCGAATCCCTTGTAATCGAGTCGGTAGCTGACCGCATCTTCGCCCCAGCCGCCGTCCTCGTTCTGGATCGACAGCAGCCAGGCCACCGCCTTGCGGAACGCCGGATCCTGGTGGTCGATGCCGACAGCGTTGAGCGCGCACAGCACCGACCAGGTGCCGTAGATGTAGTTCAGGCCCCAGCGGCCATACCATGAGCCCTCGGCGAGCTGGGTGCGGCGCAGATATTCCACACCGTCCGCCAGCGGCTTTGAGGTCTCGACGGTATCGCCAAGCTGCGCCAGCATCGAGACGCAACGCGCGGTGACGTCCTCGGTCGGCGGATCGAGCAGGGCGCCGTGGTCAGAGAACGGGATGTTGTTGAGGTAGTATTCCAGGTTATCGACCTCGAACGCCGCGAAGCCGCCATCACTGCTCTGCATGCCCAGGATCCACTCCCGGCCGCGATCGAGCGCGACGTCGTATTCCTTGCCGCCGGTCTGACGGCGGGCGCGATCCATCGCCATCATCACCACGGCGGTGTCGTCGAGATCCGGGTAGTGCGCGTTGTTGTACTGGAAGGCCCAGCCGCCCGGACGCAGATCCGGGCGCTTGACCGCCCAGTCGCCCTTCACGTCGAGCACCTGCTTGGTCGCCAGCCAGTCGAGACCTTCTTTCGCCGGACCGAACGCCTCATCGCCGCCGGTCTCCAGCATCGCATGCGCGGTCAGCGCGGTGTCCCACACCGGCGATACGCAAGGCTGGCAATAGGCTTCGACCTCGCCGACAATCAGAAGCTTGTCGATACCACGGCGCTGGACGGCGCGCGGCGGATAGTCGGCCGGGAAGCCGAGCACTTCATACATCATAACCATATTGGCCATCGGCGGATAGATCGCACCGAGACCGTCTTCGCCATTCAGACGCTCTTCGCAGAACTCAACCGCCTTGGCGATTGAATGCGCGCGCAGCTTCTTCGGAAAATACGGCTCGGCAGCGCGGAGCAGAATGTCGATGCCGGTGAAGAAGGCGAACATCGCGCGGCTCTGATGCGGCGCGCGTTTGATGCCGCCGACCTTGGACGGATCTTCCAGGAACAGCTCGTCGAGGCCGACGCCCTTCTTGTTCTGCGCGCGCGGCTTCAGCGCCGCGAGCACCATGAGCGGCACGATGGTGGTGCGCGCCCAATAGGACATCTTGTTGAGGTGGAACGGAAACCACATCGGCAGCAGCATGATCTCGACCGGCAGCACCGGCGTGGCGCGCCATGGGATGATGCCGAACATCGCGAGCAGGAAGCGCGTGAAGACGTTGACGTTGACAGCGCCGCCGCGCGAACGGATCGCCTCGCGGGCACGAACCATATGCGGCGCGTCGGTCGAATCGCCGATCATCTTCAGCGCAAAATACACTTTCACGCTGGCGCTCATGTCGAAGTCGCCGTCATGCACCAGCGCCCAGCCGCCGTGCTTGCCCTGGGTGCGGCGAAGATAGTTGGCTATCTTGCCTTCGAGTTCAGCATCGACGGGCTCGCCGAGGTAGTGCCGCAACAACACATATTCTGACGGGATCGTGCCGTCGGCTTCGAGCTCAAATACCCAATGGCCGTCAGGCTGCCGGAACTTCAGCAGGCCCTGCTTCGCCGAAGCGATGCTCGTCTCGAGCGCCGCGTTCTGAATTGTGATCTCTGGACTGACCGAATGCATCTCGCTCGCCATATCTCCGTACTCGTCGTGAATGATCGCCTGCCTGCGCAACGACTAGCGCATCGCCAGAACGAGATCGGCCGCGCGGTCACCCGACCGCACCGATCCCTCAATAGTCGCCGGCAGACCGGTATCGGTCCAATCGCCTGCGAGAAAAAGATTCTTGAAATCCGTGACCGGGCCGGGACGCAAAGCGTTCTGCGCAGGTGTGGCCGCGAAGGTGGCCCGGCGCTCACGCACGATCTGCCACGGCGGCAATGGCGCGCTGATATTGGCGATCATGCAGATGTCGTCCCAGATCTTCTGCGCCAGTTCCTCGCGCGGCATATTCACGAGGTGATCACCGTTGCTGATGGTGATCGACAGACGATTATCGAAGGCAAACAGCCACTCGATGATTCCACCGACGACACCGACCAGGGCTGGCTGACCAACCGGCGGGACGTAGCGAAAATGCGCGTTGACGATCGCGCGGAATTCGGTCGGCGTCTTCACGCCCGGCAGCAGCGACTTCGCAGTCCATGGCGGAACAGCCATCACCACAACGTCGTCCGCACCAAGCGCGACGACATCTTCGGCACCAAACTTCAGCTCGCTGATTCTATCCCCGCTCATGGTGTAACCGCGCAGCTCGTGGCCGAAATGAACGCCGGCACCCTTGGCACGCAGCAGTTCGACAGCCGGCTCGACCAGCACATCGCTGAGACCGGCGCGCGCGATCAGTGGCCGGCACGCCTGTCCGCCAGCAAGCAGCGTCTCGCGCACGATGGCGCCGGCGAGACCGGCCGAACCTTCGGGCGGATCGACATTGAGCGCGGCCAGCAATAGCGGCTGCACCAGGCGATCATAGAGAATGCCTTCGCAGCGAATGGCGTCACCGACGAGACGATCGTTCGACGACCAGATCAGCGGCGACAGTGCGAGATAATCGCCGACGCTGGTGTCCGGGACGCGGCGCGTCTTGTCGAACAGCCAGGTCGGAATCTTGCCGTCGCCGAGATCTATCTGCCAGCGCTTGCCGGTCTTGATATCGGCGAATTCGAATTGCGCGCGCTGCGGACCAACGAGACCGGCCTCGGTGCCGATCGACTTCGCATAGGCAACGACGTGGCTGTTGCCCGACAGGACCAGATGGTTGCCGTTGTCGATCTGGAGCTGTGTCTGCGCGTCGAAATACGACCGGCAGCGGCCGCCGGCCTGCTGCGTCGCTTCGTGGACGTGGACCTTGAAGCCGGCATTGACGAGGCGCACGGCGGCCGACAGGCCGGAAACGCCGGCACCAATGATATGAGCGGTCTTTTGCATCAGATAATCGCGTATCGCAGCAGGATCGCTATCTTGGAGGCCTTGCCGAGACGAACGGGGTCGCGCGGCAAAGCAAAGCCACGCGCCACCAGCAATTCCAGGATGGCGTGATAATATTTCGACATGATCCGTGGTGCGCGCACCACGCGGCGCTTGTTGCGCGCCATGATCTCATCGGACTTTTCGAAATGCGCCTGCGCGCGCTTCACCAGCGGTGCACAGACCTTCGGCAATGCCGGGCTGGCTCTCACCACGTCCGGATCGCTCGACGTGATGCCGGCGTGATAGAGCAGCTCACGCGGCAGATAGAGACGGCCGATACCGGCGTCTTCATCGATGTCACGCAGGATATTGGTGATCTGCAGCGCACGGCCGAGATGATGCGCAAGCAGGATACCGTCTTCGTCCGGCATGCCGAACACCTTCACGGACAGGCGGCCGACGGCACTGGCGACGCGATCGCAATACAGATCGAACGTCGCATCGTCAGGCGCACGGATATCTGCAGGGATATCCATTTCCATACCGTCGATGACGGCGATGAAATCTTCCTTGCGCATCCCGAACTGTTTGATCGGGCCCACATAGTCGCGTACCCGCGCAGGCGGATTGCCGGCATAAAGCGCGTCAATGTCGGCGCGCCACTGCTGCATGTCGGCCAGCCGCGCGTCGCGCGGACCATCTGAGTCCGCGATGTCATCGACCTGGCGGCAGAAGCTGTAGATCTGGAACATCGCGTCACGCTGCGCGCGCGGCAGAATGCGCATCGCGGCATAGAACGAGCTGCCGGCAGCAACGCCCTGAACCTCGCTCTGAGGTTCGCTGTTATTCACTTCGCTGGTCATCTGGTTCATGCGCCGGGCGTCGTCGAACGAGGCAGCGGCGCACTTGTTGTGGCGCGACGCCACAACCCGCCGGCAATGCCGGCCAGTGCATAAGCGGCCATGCTCGCCTTGGAGAGATGAACCTTCTCGCTCAGGGGATCGCGTGTCTTGAGCATCTTCAAGATCTGCCAGGCGAAGGTCTCGATGACTGCGACATCGCAGCCCAGCCGAACATCGGCGATGTGGACCGTCAGCGTCTCGCTCTCATGCATCAGGGTCTCGGTCCTGGCGACAAGCTCGCGAATACAGGCCAGCAGCGCCGGCGACGCCTGCGCATCCTTGAGGTCTTCCACCGAGGCGCCATGCCGGTCCAGCACGTCCTGCGGAATGTAGACCCGATCGAGATCGCGATAATCGTTGCCGCAATCCTGCAGGTGATTGTTGATCTGCAACGCCGCGCACAGCGCATCCGACGCCGGCCAGGTGGCTTTGCTTTCGCCGTGCACGTCGAGCATGAAACGTCCGACCGGCATCGCCGAGAACGAGCAATAATGAATGAGCTCATCCCAGTCGGCGTAGCGCAGCTTGGTCACGTCCATCCGGAAGGCCGTCAGGACGTCCAGCGCATGACGCGGAGCCATGCCGCGGGTCTGGAGCGCCTCGCGCAGGACGACGGCTTCAGCCTGCCCATCGCCTTGACCGAGCAGATCGGCCTCCAGCTCGTCAAGCAGGGCCAGTTTCGCAGACGCATCGAGCAGCGCGTGATCGGCAATGTCGTCTGCGGTCCGGACAAAATTATAGAAAGCAAGAATCAGCGCCCGATGGCGCGGATGGATAATCCACGACGCGACAGGAAAATTCTCGTCACGATCGGTCTTGCCGGATCGCAGTTCGCTCGCAGGGGTCATCCAGAACTGGCTACGTTGGATTTGAACGGGATGGCTCGGGGGCCGCCAAGGTCCGGGAATACCGGCAGGCGGGGTCGGCCGCGAGCCCCCATATAGGGCAAATTGGCCGGTGAAACCAATGCCAATATGCCGCTTTCGGCCGCAGCCGATGCCGGGCCGGATCACGTTTAATCGGGCTCGCGGGACGGCCACGAGCCCGTAATCTCATATCGGCGGGCTTATTGGCCGTGGCTGACCAGCACGTCGTTGCAGGCCTTGCTGATCTTGGGGCGGTTTTCCTTCAGGCAGGACAGAACCACGAGGTCGCCCTGATCCATGAGGGTGCGGCAGAGCTTCTGCACGTCGCGGGTGCAAGCCTTCTGCTCCGCGTCGGTGCCGCTGCGGGGCTGGTTTTGCTGGGCCAACGCGCCGGTCGAGGCAGATGCGGAAAGCACGGACAGTACCAGGAGAAATTTACGCATTGTCTTCCTTCAGTATGGTGGCAAGATTCACAGCCCGCGTGGTGCATAGCATAAACCGAAACATTCGCATCGCCGGGAAGGCCTTATCTTCAGGCGCATCGGCGAATTCGGGGCGATGGATGCAATCAGGACACAGAGCATCCCCGCCACCGCAGACGCGAATAAATGCGGCGAAAACTTGCGCACGTGGCCGCACAGGCTACCAGACCGGCCAATGTCCACACCGCAGGACGAAATAACGTTTTTAAGACAAATGTCCCGAAGCGCACCGTCCTCCGCCCGTTCCGCTCCGGGAACCTTCGGCTTGTGAGCGGTGACATGTTACTTTTACAATCGTCTAATTATGATTGGTCCATTGAACCTAAAGGGGTGCAGGGACACCTAAGCTTCGATGGGCGCGGCATGGTTCGGTTAAATGGCGCCATTTTGGGAAAATTCACATGACATTCCATTCAGCAAAGCGGTTCGGGCACGCCATCAAGGCCGTCGGCGCAGGCGCAATTCTCATGCTGTCGGTGTCCGCAAGCCATGCCCAGTCCGGACCGTTCGCCGGCTTCGACGGGGCCTGGAGTGGTACCGGAACGGTGTCGTTGTCGGACGGGTCATCGGAGCGCATTCGCTGCAGGGCGACCTACAAGGTGGATGGCGGCGGCGGCGCACTGGCTCAGACGCTGCGTTGCGCCAGCGACAGCTACAAGTTCGACCTCTCCAGCAATGTCACCAGCCAGGGCAATAACGTCTCCGGCAGCTGGAGCGAAGCCAGCCGCAACGTCTACGGCAATCTGGTCGGCAAGGCTGGCGGCGGCCAGATTGATGTTTTCGTCGAGGCCGCAGGCTTTGCGGCCAACATCACGCTGACGACCCGCGGCAACAAGCAATCCGTGTCGATCAGCTCCAAGGGCGAAATTCGCGGCGTCTCGATCAACATGGTCAAGAGCTGACGCCGACTCCGATAACATTACAAAAAAGCCCCCGGATCCGGGGGCTTTTTCTTTTGCAAATAGAATGTGCTCTATTTTGCCTGCTTCGCCAGAACCGAACTTCCCGTGAGGCGCTGCTGCAGATTGATCAGCCACATCGCGGTCGGGCGCAGGATGAACAGGTCGGCCACCAGTGCCGCCACCATCGAGAAGGCGCTGAGCCAGCCGAACAGGCGAAGTGACGGCAGGTCCGAGAACACCGTCACAACGAGACCGCAAGCCAGCACGACCGTGGTGAGGATCAGCGCAGGGCCAACCAGCACAGTCGCACGCTCGACGGCGATCGCGGGATCGGTGCCCGGCGTGTCTTCCAGACGCAAGCGGTTGAGAAAGTGGATCGTGGCGCTCAGGCCGAGACCGAAGGACACTGTCAGTGCCACCACACTGGCGAATTGCAGCCCCTCCCCGAGCAGCCACAACACGAAGCCGGCCAGCACCACCGGAAAGATGCCCGGCAGGATACAGGCCAGCATCACCACCCATGAGCGGAATGCGAGGCCGATGAAGACGGCGACCAATCCGAATTCGATGGTCAGGCCGTGATTGAGCTTCTCGATCATGCCAGCGCTGTTACGCGCCGCGATGGCCGAGAGGCCGGTCACTGCGATCTCATAGCCGGGGTGCTTCGTGCGAACGGCATTCAGCGCATTGTCGAGCTTGTCGACCACCGGCAGGATCTTGCTCGAATCGCTGTCAGGCACGCGTCCCGACACGACGACTGCCGTCTGGTCTGCCGAGATGAAGCGGCGCACCAGATGCTCCGGGATCACGCTGACATATTCCTTCAGCGTCGCGACATCGGTCGAGCCGGCTTTCTCGGCCAGCCATCGCCGCAGCGTCTCCAGCGACCAGACATTGCCGACGCCAGCCTGCTTCTCGACCATGGAATGGACTTCAGCGATGGTCTGGAGCGTGTCCGGCGAATACAGATCCGCGCCCTTGGGGAATTCGATCAGCACGTCGATCGGATTGGCACCGGTCAGCTTGGCGTCGAGGCGCCCGCTGGCAGCGACCGCCTGCTCCTTGTCCGGCACCTGATCGGCCAGGCGATAGCGCGGTTCGAGATTGGCATAGACCACACCCAGACTGCCAACGACGATCAACGAGATCAGGCTGAACAAGCCAGGACGGCCGACCATACGCACCGCGATCCAGTAACAGAAGGCGCGCAGCGCCTGCACACCGGCATCGGCGGTCTGGAACTTGGCGGCGAAGATCTTCTCGTTGCGCACCAGCAGTACGCCGAATACCGGCACCAGCGACAGCACCGCAACCAGCGCAATGATGGTGGCCGTGAGACCGGCCTCGCCGAAGGCGCGAATCAGATCCGAGTCGGAGAACTGCAACGCGAGGAACGAAATGCCGGCGGTGCCATGGGTGAGGACGCAAGCTGGGCCCACGACACGAACCGCATTCGTAAACGCAGAATACTTGTCCTCGCCCGCAATCAACCGGTCACGCGCCGCGAAAGTGAGCTGCATCGAGTCGGCAAAGCTGATCACCATGATCAGCGGCGTCATCACATTGAGGAACATATTGAGGCTGAAGCCGGCCCAGCCGAGCGCACCGAGCGACAACAGGATCGCCAGCAGCGGCGGAAACGCCGCGATGATCATGAATGAGATCTTGCGGAAGAAGATGATCGCAATGACGCAGCCGGCGAGAATGCCGGCGATGTTATAGATCAGGCCGTCGCGCTCCACCGCGTTGCGGATTTCGAGCTGCATTACCGGCACGCCCGACAATTCCTTGGTCAGGCCGCTATTGGCGAGGTCCTCATTCATGGTCTTGCGGATATCGGCAACGACGGTGCCGAGCTTGCTGTTGCTGACCACGGCCGGATCCAGCGACAGCACCACCAGCGCCAGCGTGCCGTCATCTGACAAAAGCTTGCCGCGGATCAGCTCGTTCTGCTTCACCGTCTCGATGAACTTGTCGTAGTCGGCGCCTTCAGGAAGGTCGTTGGGAAACAGCGCCGCCGGCAACTTGCCGGGGGCCGGCGTCTGACGCGCCGAGAAAATCGAGATCAGCCCGCGCACGCCATCGACCAGTTGCAGGTCGGTCACGAGCTCACGCATCTTTTCAAGATTGTCGCGCGCAAGCAGCGTCTTGCCTTCGAGCACCACGAGCACGTCGAACTCGGTGGACGGGAAGCGCTTGGTCACTTCCTCATATTGCTTGTATTCCTTGCTGTTGGACCGGAACAGCTGGCTGAGCGAATCGTCGATCTTGATGCGCTGAATGCCGAAGATCGCGCCGATCACCAGCGCGAGCAGGATCACGCAGGACAGCAGCGGCGCCTTCACTGCGATCAGACCGATGCGCTCGAGCCCGAAGGCGATGCTGATCGGTCCCTTTCGCAATTTATTCATGTCCGAGTCTTGGGGAACCGTATCGTGCATACCCTGTCCAGTCCTGTCGTCTGCGGCGTCTGCCTAGCAAGCGTCGCGGGCAGTAGTAAGGCCGGAATCGTCGAGACCGAACAGCGCTAGCCCTTGAAAACATGCGGTAAATTTGCCGCACGCAGATGTAGCAGGTCTGTATGACACATCGCAAGGCGGCGACCGCGCACAGGTTGCGTTTCAGGTCACAAAATAGAGCGCAGAGGTTGTTGTCTCAGACTGGCGTAGCGAGAGGCGCTGCCAGTTGCAGACCGCTTTCGTCCTTCAGAGCCACACCGGTTACGCCGCGACTCAGCCCTTCACGGGCAAGCCACGCTATCTTGGCTGCAGCCTCCTCGAAGGACAGGCCGGCGGACTGGATGTTCGAGACGCAATTGCGCGCAGCATCGGTCAGGCCCGGCTGCGGCGCGAAAGTCAAATAGGCGCCCAAACTCTGCGGCGCCGACAGACCCGGGCGTTCGCCGATCAGCACGATGGTCATTCGCGCCTTCAGCAGCGCACCGATCTCGTCGCCGAGCGCAACGCGCGCACCTTCGGCAACCACAACGGCGCCCAGATCGTATCCGCCCAGTTTCGGCAATAGCCTATCCAGCAGGCCAAGCGCATGGGCATTCACGGCTGCCGGCGACAATCCATCGGCAACCACGATCACCAGATCGCACGCCGCGCTGTTAAGCCGAACGAGCAGTTCCCGCGCTTCGCCGGAGAGTTTACGGCCGAGATCAGGACGTTTGAGGTAGTCGGCACGATCTGCGACCTGACTCGTCACCACCAGCGCGCTCATCCCCTGCCCAGCCAGTACAGCCATGATGGCTTCGGCCTCGAAGGGTGCATGGACCGCGTCACGCGCGCGGGCATGATCCAAAGTGAAGTCTAGCAACGCTTGCGTGGTCAGGCTGGCTCCGGTCCGCCCGAGCCCGACACGCGCCGGGGTCAGCGCCCGCAACTCCGCGAGGGAGCGTCGCGGCGAAGGCGGCGTCATGTCATTTCTCATTTCGGTCATGACGCCCAGCCTATCGCCTATTCGGCCGGAACGGCAGCGTCCTGCAGCTTCAGCGAATAATAGGACGCGTTCGTCTGACCACCGGACGCATCGCGTGCGAAATTGATCAGGTGGTGCGCCACCATGATCCCGCTGATCAGATATTCGATCTCGCCCCGCGCCAGTCGCCGAAACGCGAATTTCCAGAAGGCACGCTTGTAATCGCCGAGCACACCGACTTTCCAGAAGATGTTGCGCAGCATGACCAGACCGAGCCGAATGCTCTTCCAGGTCAGCATGGCGCCGATCGGCGGCTTGATCCGGTTCGGGTACGTGTGGCGGATCTGATATTCAAAACGCTCGAGCAGCTTCTCGGGCACGTAGGCGCTGCCCATGGCGCGGCGCCAGCTCTTCACCACGTCCTCATACGGCAACAGGAAGTCGACGTTGGAATCGCGGCCCTCGTCCTCGTTCAGGCGCCCTTCCTTCTTCAGCCGGTCCCAGAGCGGCGTCTGCGGCAGTGCCTGAAGCAGATTGATGGTCAGAAGCGGAATCTGTGACGTTTCCACGAATTCGAGCAGATGCTGGCCCGTCTCGGGCTTGTCGGTATCGAGGCCGAGGATGATGCCGGACACGACTTCCATGCCAAAGCTGTTCAGCGTCTCGATCGCCTCCATGATGGGGACCATCATGTTGTGATCCTTCTTCATCGCCTTGAGGGCGACGGGATCGGGCGTCTCGATGCCGCAGAAGATCGTGCCGAACCAGGCATCGCGCATCAGCGCAAGGATTTCCGGCCGCTTGGCGATGTTCAGCGTCGCCTCGCAGGACAGGCGCAGCACATAGCCGGTCCTCTTCTGCCACTCGACGAGATGAGGCAGCAAATCGAGCGCCGCCTTGCGATTTCCGATGAAATTGTCGTCGACGAAATAGACCGAGCCCATGATGCCGCATTCGAGCAACTTGTCGAGTTCGGCGATGATCTGCTCCGGCGACTTCAGGCGCGGATTGCGCCCGTAGAGACCGGGAATATCGCAGAACTCGCACTGATACGGACAGCCCGAAGAATACTGGATGCTGCCGAGGAAGTAGCGCGGAATATCAGCCAGTTCATAGGCCGGAATCGGAAACCTGGTCATATCCAGGCGATCAGTGGTCTTCAACACGACCTGCTGGTCCGGCCGCGACGTATCCTTTTCCAGGATATCGATCAGTTGATCGGTGGCATCACCGAGTTCGCCGATATGGAGATAGTCGAAAGCCGGGTAGTAGTCCGGACAGGAGGATACCGAGGGTCCGCCGATCGCCACCGGAAGATCGTAGGAATGCGCGCGATAGCAGATGTCGTTCATCTGCGTACGCTGGATGTGCATGCCTGACACCAGCACCGCTTCGGCCCACAGGAAATCATTGGGCGTGGCGGCGCGAATGTTCTCGTCGATAAAACGGACTTCCCAGTTCTCGGGCATATAGGCCGCGATCAGCAGCAGGCCCTGGGGAGGCATGAAGGCCTGAACGCCATCGGTCAGAGGATATGAATATTCAAACGTGCCAAATGAAGACGTGTATCGCGGAAAGACGCACAGGATACGCCGGACCGTCTGCCTGCCCTCAGCTCTCATCAAAATTCCTCTGTGAATGCATCAGCGGTCCCCATAAGCGCTGAACCTTCAATAACGTCGCCAAGATAAAACCGTTCCACTCCTGCCGAATACTTTGAGCGATCTAATCACGACGTCCGAATCTGGGCCAGAATTTCTTCAAGATTGTGGCAGGCGGTGACAAGGTCGTGACCAGCTCCGCGCAAGTGCGCAAAGCGCTATGCTGCATGACGGCTTATTGACGTCATGCGATCAGGCGCGCGGCCAGATCGGGCAGCAGGCCTTCCCGGTCGCGGATGCGAAGGTCCGCTCCGGAGAGCCCGACCCGTTGCAGCCACTCGTCGAATTCCGGTGCGCGTTTGAGTCCAAAGAGGTCGCGGATATAGAGCGCGTCGTGAAATGACGTCGACTGATAATTCAGCATCACGTCGTCGGCGCCGGGGACGCCCATCACGAAGGTCACACCGGCCGCAGCCAGCAGCGTCAGCAGATTGTCCATGTCGTCCTGATCGGCTTCGGCATGGTTGGTGTAACAGACGTCCACCCCAAGCGGCAGGCCGAGCAGCTTGCCGCAGAAATGGTCCTCCAGACCGGCGCGGATGATTTCCTTGCCGTCATAGAGATATTCCGGCCCGATGAAGCCGACCACGCTGTTGACCAGCAGCGGATCGAATGCCCGGGCCACCGCATAGGCCCGCGCTTCCAGCGTCTGCTGATCGACGCCGTGATGGGCGTTGGCTGACAATGCCGAGCCCTGCCCGGTCTCGAAATACATGACGTTCTGGCCGAGCGTGCCGCGCTTCAGGGAGAGGCCAGCGACCTGGGCTTCCCTCAAGATCGCCAGATCGATGCCGAAGCTTCTATTGGCGGCTTCTGTCCCGGCGATCGACTGAAACACCAGATCGACCGGTGCCCCCTGATTGATAAGATCAAGGCTGGTCGTGACATGGGTGAGTACGCAACTCTGGGTCGGAATATCCAGCTTGGTGATGACCTCGTCGAGCAGCCGCACCAACCCGCCCAGCACAGCAGGATCGTCGCTCGCCGGATTGATGCCGATACAGGCATCGCCCGAGCCCAGCATCAGCCCATCGAGAATGGATGCCGTGATGCCCCTGATATCGTCGAACGGGTGGTTCGGCTGCAGGCGCACACTCATTCGACCGCGCAGACCGATAGTATTACGGAAGCGCGTGATCACCTCGCACTTCTTGGCTACCAGGATCAGATCCTGATTACGCATCAATTTCGATACTGCCGCCGCCATCTCCGGGGTGATACCACGCGCGATGTTCAAAAGGAGCTGCGGCGTGGCGGTATCCGACAGCAGCCAGTCGCGAAAGCCGCCGACGGTCAGAGCCGAAATGGGCGCGAAGGCCGATGCGTCATGGCCATCGACGATCAGCCGGGTGACCTCGTCGTCCTCATAGGGCACAACCATTTCCTGCAGGAACTGGCTGAGCGGCACGTCGGCCAGCGCCATCCGCGCCGCGATCATCTGCTCCGCGGTTTCGGCTGCGATCCCGGCCAACCGATCGCCGGAGCGCGGCGGAGTTGCCTTGGCCATCAGTTCGCGCAGATCCGCGAAGACATGCGTATGGTCACCGATGGCATGGCGATAGATCATGGAGGGATTGTTCGATATTCGCCGGAGGCTGTCTAGACGTGCCGGCCCGCAGCAACGCCTGACGACCACGCCCACTGGAAGTTGAAGCCGCCGAGATGGCCGGTGACATCGATCACTTCGCCGATGAAATACAGCCCCGGCACCGATGTCGCCGCAAATGTTTTCGATGACAGTTCAGTGGTATCCACACCGCCAAGCGTCACCTCGGCTGTGCGATAGCCCTCGGTGCCGTTCGGCCGCACGCGCCATTCTTTCACCGCCGCCGCCACCGACGCCAAAAGCTTGTCGGAAAAATCCGCCAGCCGTGGCGGGCCGGCGATCTTGTCGGCAATCATCTGCGCCAGGCGCTTCGGCAGGAGATCGCCAAGCACGGTCGCCAGTTCCTGCCGCGGACGTTCGCGGCGTGCGTCCTTCAAGGTGGCGAGCACATCGCGCGTCGGCGCCATGTCGATGACAACATCGAGCCCGTCGCGCCAGTAAGACGAAATCTGCAGGATCGCCGGGCCGCTGAGACCACGATGGGTGAACAGCAGTGCCTCGTCGAATTTCGCCTTGCCGACGCTGACGACGGCATCGACAGCGACGCCAGCGAGGTCCTTGAACTGGGCGAGCGCCGCAACGTCGAAGGTCAATGGCACCAGTGCGGCCCGCGGCGCGACCATCTTCAGCCCGAATTGCTGCGCCAGCTTATAGCCGAAGGCACTGGCACCCATTTTCGGGATCGACGGCCCGCCAGTGGCAACAACCAGCGACTGGCTGCGATACTCGCCCTGATCGGTGGCGATGAAAAAACCGTTCTCGTTCTTCGTCACGCCGACAATGCCGACGCCGAGCCGCATCTGCGCATCGCCGCGGCGACTTTCGTCCAGCAGCATGTCGATGATCTGCTGGGAAGAGCCATCGCAGAACAATTGCCCGCGGGTCTTCTCGTGATAGGCAATGCGGTATTTCTCCACCAGCGCGATGAAGTCCTGCTGAGTGAAGCCCTTCAGCGCCGATTTGCAGAATTGCGGATTCTGCGACAGGAAATTCGCCGGCGCCGTATGCAGGTTGGTGAAATTGCAGCGGCCGCCGCCGGAGATGCGGATCTTTTCGCCCGGCGCCCTCGCCTGCTCCAGCACCATCACCGAGCGGCCGCGTTGGCCGGCGACGCCGGCGCACATCAGGCCGGCCGCACCGGCGCCAAGGATAATGACGTCACTGGTGTTATGCGCGCGACGGACGATGCTCATTCCAGCAGCAACACATCGACGGCGACGGCGAGCTTCTGCTTGCGGGCACCGACGATCACGCCATCGACCGGCGACACGTCGGAGAAATCGCGACCGGTCGCCAGCACGATATGGTCGTTCTCGACCAGGATATCGTTGGTCGGATCAAAGCCGATCCAGCCGAGCTCCTCGCCGCACCAGACGGAGACCCAGGCGTGGGTCGCATCCGCGCCCTGCAGCCGCTCCTTGCCCGGCGGCGGAATGGTGCGCAGATAGCCGCTGACATAGGCCGCGGGCAAACCGAGCCCGCGCATGCCTGCAATCATGATGTGGGCGAAATCCTGACAGACGCCATGACGCTTATCCAGTACCTCCTGCAACGGCGTCGAAATCACCGTGGCCTTCGGATCGTATTTGAACTCGGTGCGGATGCGGTGCATCAGGTCGACGGCGCCGGCGAGAATCCCGCGCCCTTCGGAGAAGCTCACCGCCGCATAATCCGTGACAGCATCGATGATCGGCACCAGCGGACTGGCGAAGATATAGCCGATCGGCGAGGCACCGCTGAGATCATTGGAATCGAACGACGCCTCGCGAACGCTTTCCCAGGCGGGGCTGTCATCGCTGCGATCGGGTGCAAAACGTTCGACATAAACACGCGACCGGCTATCGATCCGTAGCACCCGATGCGGGCTTTCTATCAGCACGCTTTCCGTCGGGGTGCCGAAGAAATCCGTCCGCATGGCGCGGGCGGCAGGCAGCGGCTTGATATCGACGCTGTGTGAGACCAGTTGCTGCCCGGCGCTGCTGTTGGGCTGCAGCCGCAGCGAGCAGCGCGCATAGCTCACCGGACTCTCATAGCTATAGGTCGTGACGTGGCGGATTTCGTAGATCACGCCAGCCCCGTGAGCTTTTCGGGGCGCGATGCGCTGGCGCCGTGCGGGAAGTACTGCAGGCCGATGGAATCCGCCAGCGTCAGCAGGTCCTGCTCCAGCGCAAAGAGTGACTTGGTATGGATCTCGGAGGCCTCGCCGGTGACGAGCGACGAGCGCAGCGCTACAGCCAGCCGCTGCGGCCGTTCCATCAGGCCGTTCTCCTTCAGCGCCGGCAGGCTGGCGATGTGATCGTTCAGAGCCGAGACCTGGAACGCCACCGAGCGCGGATTATAGGGATCGAGCACCACGAGATCGCGCACCGGCGCGAGTAGCGGGCCGACGAGATAGCGCGAACGATAGGTGATCTGGCAATCCACCAGCGTCAGCAGGATATCGAGATCGTCACTCGTCGCGTCGTCGGACGCGAATTGCCGCGCGAAGCGCGTGGTGTTGATGGCGCGTTCGGCGCGGCGCCCCATTT